>NZ_PTRX01000119.1:0-487 GCF_002966045.1 Escherichia sp. MOD1-EC5189
GCTTAACCTCACAACCCGAAGATGTTTCTTTCGATTCATCATCGTGTTGCGAAAATTTGAGAGACTCACGAACAACTCTCGTTGTTCAGTGTTTCAATTTTCAGCTTGATCCAGATTTTTAAAGAGCAAAACTTCGCAGTGAACCTTTGCAGGTACACTCTGAAGTATTTTTTATTTAATCACTACAGAGATGGTGGAGCTATGCGGGATCGAACCGCAGACCTCCTGCGTGCAAAGCAGGCGCTCTCCCAGCTGAGCTATAGCCCCATAACATGTAGTTAAAACCTCTTCAAATTTGCGGTGCAAATTTGGTAGGCCTGAGTGGACTTGAACCACCGACCTCACCCTTATCAGGGGTGCGCTCTAACCACCTGAGCTACAAGCCTGTAGAGGTTTTACTGCTCATTTTCATCAGACAATCTGTGTGAGCACTGCAAAGTACAGTTCTTTAAGGTAAGGAGGTGATCCAACCGCAGGTTCCCCTACG
>NZ_PTRX01000120.1:0-484 GCF_002966045.1 Escherichia sp. MOD1-EC5189
TGTAAAGCAGGTGCCTTACCATCCTGACCTGACAACCGGATATGCGGGGATTACTCCCCGCACAACGGCTACTTCTTCGGTTCGTAAGCGAGAACAGCCCTGAACTCAATATTACGTTCCTTTACGGTGAACTCACACAGCGAGTCTCCGACCAGAAGCATAAATCCCAGCACCGTCAAACACAGCACTATGACTGCCACAAGGGCATATTTCGTCAGCATGTTTATATTGCCTCCATGCGAAGAAGGGACTACCATCCAAATTGTTCGGGTTTGGAGTGGCAGCCCCAGGGTTGATAGAAATATCTCCTGGGGCTTCATCTTTCCAGACCTCAGAGTAAACCTGAAACCGGAAAGCTTCAGGCACCCGCCGTTATCTTACCCTTCCTTAGCGAAATAGCTGTTTATTTATACAGTGAGTCCTGTTTCGGACTTCTGTTGGCAAAACTGATCATTGCCCTTAAAACGACATCGCCCGCAGCCAT
>NZ_PTRX01000121.1:0-476 GCF_002966045.1 Escherichia sp. MOD1-EC5189
ATGCACATCGACGCCGCCAGCGGTGGCTTCCTGGCACCGTTCGTCGCCCCGGATATCGTCTGGGACTTCCGCCTGCCGCGTGTGAAATCGATCAGTGCTTCAGGCCACAAATTCGGTCTGGCTCCGCTGGGCTGCGGCTGGGTTATCTGGCGTGACGAAGAAGCGCTGCCGCAGGAACTGGTATTCAACGTTGACTACCTCGGTGGTCAGATTGGCACTTTCGCCATCAACTTCTCCCGTCCGGCGGGCCAGGTAATTGCACAGTACTACGAGTTCTTGCGCCTCGGTCGTGAAGGCTATACCAAAGTACAGAACGCTTCCTACCAGGTAGCTGCCTATCTGGCAGATGAAATCGCCAAACTGGGGCCGTATGAGTTCATCTGTACCGGTCGCCCGGATGAAGGCATCCCGGCGGTTTGCTTCAAACTGAAAGATGGTGAAGATCCGGGATACACCCTGTATGACCTCTCTGAACG
>NZ_PTRX01000122.1:0-468 GCF_002966045.1 Escherichia sp. MOD1-EC5189
GTACCGGACTGACTCACGACTACACCCGCAAAAGCGGTGTGGCTGAGGCTGTGATTCTGACCCCCGCGACAGCCCCTGCCTGGTGTACGAACCGTGCCGAACTCTGGAATGCCGTTGAGAAGGCCGAACGCCGGAAGAACTCACAACTTGCGCGGGAAATTGAACTCGCCATCCCCCACGAACTGCCGCAGGATGCCGCACGGGAAACCGTTCTCGCCTTTGTCAGAGAAAACTTTGTCAGTCAGGGCATGATTGCTGATGTGGCGTTCCATCACATGGATAAAACAAATCCCCATGCGCACATCATGCTGACCACGAGGGCTATCGGACCTGCTGGGTTCAGCGGAAAGGTCAGGGACTGGAACGACCGGACACATGCCGAGACGTGGCGGGCATCATGGGCTGACCATGCAAACAGGGCACTGGCGAACGCCGGTTATCAGGAAGAGATAGACCATCGTTCATACG
>NZ_PTRX01000123.1:0-419 GCF_002966045.1 Escherichia sp. MOD1-EC5189
GTAAATGCCGCGAAGGCTCTGGACAATGAGCTGCATTTTCTTACTGCCACTCAGCTTGAGCAGATACGCGTCCTTGGGGAACAGGGGCGGTCCAGTGATGCGGCACGGATAGCCATGTCTGCACTGGCAGAGGAAACCGGTCGGCGTACTGCGGATATTGATAATAACCTCAATGCGCTGGGCAGTACGCTGAAGTATCTGTCTGATTTATGGAGTCGTTTCTGGGATGCGGCCATGAATATTGGTCGTGAAGACTCGCTGGATGAACAGATTTCCGCTTTACAGGAGAAAGTGTCGCGGGCGAAAAGACTCCCCTGGACGGCATCATCTTCTCAGGTTGAGTACGATCAGCAGCGTCTTAACGAGCTTCAGGAGAAAAAACGCCAGAAGGATTTGCAGGATGCAAAAGAGCAGGCAGA
>NZ_PTRX01000124.1:0-419 GCF_002966045.1 Escherichia sp. MOD1-EC5189
TCTTCCGAGGCCTGTATGCTCGGCGGGATGGCGATGAAATGGCGTTGGCGCAAGCGTATGGAAGCCGCAGGCAAGCCAACGGATAAACCTAATCTGGTGTGCGGCCCGGTACAAATCTGCTGGCATAAATTCGCCCGTTACTGGGATGTGGAACTGCGTGAAATCCCTATGCGCCCCGGTCAGTTGTTTATGGACCCGAAACGCATGATTGAAGCCTGCGACGAAAACACTATCGGCGTGGTGCCGACTTTCGGCGTGACCTACACCGGTAACTATGAGTTCCCGCAACCGCTGCACGATGCACTGGATAAATTCCAGGCCGACACCGGTATCGACATCGACATGCACATCGACGCCGCCAGCGGTGGCTTCCTGGCACCGTTCGTCGCCCCGGATATCGTCTGGGACTTCCGCCTGCC
>NZ_PTRX01000125.1:0-419 GCF_002966045.1 Escherichia sp. MOD1-EC5189
GTAAATGCCGCGAAGGCTCTGGACAATGAGCTGCATTTTCTTACTGCCACTCAGCTTGAGCAGATACGCGTCCTTGGAGAGCAGGGGCGCTCCAGTGATGCGGCACGGATAGCCATGTTTGCACTGGCAGAGGAAACCGGTCGGCGTACTGCGGATATTGATAATAACCTCAATGCGCTGGGTAGTACGCTGCAAACCTTGTCTGACTGGTGGAAGCAGTTCTGGGATGCGGCCATGAATATTGGTCGTGAAGATTCGCTGGATGCGCAGATTGCCACTTTGCAGGAGAAAGTATCGCGGGCGAAAAGACTCCCCTGGACGGCATCATCTTCTCAGGTTGAATACGATCAGCAGCGTCTTAACGAGCTTCAGGAGAAAAAACGCCAGAAGGATTTGCAGGATGCAAAAGAGCAGGCAGA
>NZ_PTRX01000126.1:0-412 GCF_002966045.1 Escherichia sp. MOD1-EC5189
ACCGGGCGGCGCTTTGAGCACGGGGTGACGGACTGTTACACGCTGTTCCGGGATGCTTACCATCTGGCGGGGATTGAGATGCCGGATTTTCATCGCGAGGATGACTGGTGGCGTCACGGTCAGAATCTCTATCTGGATAATCTGGAGGCCACAGGGCTGTATCAGGTGCCGTTGTCAGCGGCGCAGCCGGGCGATGTGCTGCTGTGCTGTTTTGGTTCATCGGTGCCGAATCATGCCGCCATTTACTGTGGTGACAGCGAGCTGCTGCACCATATTCCTGAACAACTGAGCAAACGAGAGAGGTACACCGACAAATGGCAGCGACGCACACACTCCCTCTGGCGTCACCGGGCATGGCACGCATCTGCCTTTACGGGGATTTACAACGATTTGGCCGCCGCATCGACCTTCG
>NZ_PTRX01000127.1:0-402 GCF_002966045.1 Escherichia sp. MOD1-EC5189
GAGATGAAATAGATAATTTGTTCTCACCGAAAGTTCTCAAAGAAGTAAATCGTTACTCTAAAGAAGGAGTAAAAAAAGAAAGAATATTTAACCGTAATGATAATTTAATTATCAGAGGAAATAACCTAATTGCGTTGCACTGTATAAAAAATATATACGAGAAGTCAGTTAAATTAATTTATATAGATCCACCATATAATACTGATACAGATAGCTTTAAATATAATGATAAATTTAGTCACTCTACGTGGCTGACTTTCATGAAGAACAGACTTGAAGTTGCAAAAGATTTGTTGTGCGATGACGGGTTAATTGCAATTAGTATTGATGATAATGAATTAAATTATTTGGCCTCGTTGGCTGATGATATTTTTGGCCGAAAAAATAGGATTGCTATATTCC
>NZ_PTRX01000128.1:0-396 GCF_002966045.1 Escherichia sp. MOD1-EC5189
GGTTTATAAGTATTGTTATTGCATACTCAAGGCCCTTTAGCTCAGTGGTTAGAGCAGGCGACTCATAATCGCCTGGTCGCTGGTTCAAGTCCAGCAAGGGCCACCATATCAGCATTCACGTATCAGGAAGAGTTAAGGGTACAAGGGGTACTCGATGGCGGTCTATATTTCACGACTAACGCCATTTCAAGGAAGAAGTGTGGTGGGTGGTTTCGAATGAGGGCTGGTGTTTTGGTACGTGGCACGCCACTGCAATGTATTTATCCATCAGTACTCATTCAAAAGTACCTGGAAAAAATGCCCGCTATGCCAAGCGGGCAAATTGCTTACATGTGGAATTAAGTAATTAACGATAAAGCCAGAGTATTATCATTTATTATACCCCTTCATTTAATC
>NZ_PTRX01000012.1:0-144504 GCF_002966045.1 Escherichia sp. MOD1-EC5189
ACTGCCATCCCTGGTCAGAGTGCAGAACAGGATGCTCGTGAGGATTAAGCTTTTTGAATGCCTGATCGAGCATATTCTCAACCATGTTCATCACTGGTCTTTCCGAAAGGCTGTAAGAAATAACTTCGTTGTTGAAGAGATCTATTACTGGAGACAAATACAGCTTGCGCCCATTGACTGCAAATTCAGTAACATCGGTAACCCACTTCTCGTTTGGCCGCGTAGCCTTGAAATCTCTTTGGAGAACATTAGGGGCGGTTTGCCCTACCTCTCCTCTGTAAGAGCGGTATCGCTTGACCTTAATCGCTGCTTTAAGTGAGAGGGTTCCCATCAGGCGCTGAACAGCTTTATGGTTAATCTGTTTCCCTTCTCGATGAAGAGACAGCGTTACCCTACGGTATCCGTATCGGCCTCTATTCTCGTGATAAATCTCACTAATACGCTTTTTAACGTCCGCATACTTGTCAGGCTTGCTGAGAGCCTTTAGATGATAATAAAACGTACTGCGCGGTATCTCCGCAGCCCTGAGAAGCTCATCAAGAGGATAAAACTGCCTTAGCTCGTTGAGTACTTTAACTTTTTCGTGGGATGAGCTAAGGCTTTCAGCTTTTTTAGATACATAAGCCGCGTTTCAAGAAATCGAACTTGCCTTTCAAGATCCTCAATGCGTCGGTCTTTTGACAGCTCCAATGCTGATGCCGCTTTTTCTGGATCAACTGATATTGCAATGTTTCTTTTGGTGCCAATCTTGAGCGCGCGTAAACCAGCTTCTCCGCGCTCTTCATAGACCTTCAGCCACCTGGCTACAGAACCACTACCAGCAAGCATAAAGTGAGCAGCAGCCTGATTAAGGGACATGTGCTGCTCGATCACAGCTTTCACGACCTTAATACGCAACTCTGGATCAGCACTAACGCCTTTAGGTTTGGGAATTAAACCTTTTTCTCCATGTTTTTCATAGAGGGCAACCCATGTCCTGACCTGGGTTCGGGGGACACCAAAACGTGCCGAGATGATCCTGTAACCATCATCAGTTGTGAAGTAGTGATTCACGACTTCAAGGCGCTTTTCAAAAGGGTATTTTGGCTTTGACATATTAGGGGCTATTCCATTTCATCGTCCAACAAAATGGGTGCAGTACACTTTGATTTATAGTCAGGTGGGGCTTTTCTCTGTCTGCCTTTCGGTGAATACCTGAGACAAACAGTCTCAAGCACCCGCAGCTATTCTAGCTTAATAAGTTCGTTTCTTCTCCTTGATATAATCCTAAAAAAATCTCATAAAATTAATATATGAGACAATCTTTATTCATCAGAAGATTATTAAAGGTTGCTCTATTATTTAGCGATAAAAAAGCCTGCCAGATGGCAGGCTTTTTAATAACGACGTTATTACTGCAACAGCGAAATATCCGCAACTCGCAGGAATAATTCGCGCAGTTTCTCCAGCATGGTAAGACGGTTGATTCGCAATTCTTTGTCATCAACCATGACCATCACTTTATCGAAGAAGGCATCAACCGGTTCACGCAGCTCAGCCAGTTCGACCAGCGCATCCTGGTAACGACCTTCAGCAAAGTACGGCTCTAGCTTGTCACGTAGCACCACAACCTGCATCGCCAGTTTAATTTCTTCCGGCTCTTTCAGAGTAGAGGCATTCACGCGGTCGCTCAGCACTTCGTCAGATTTCGCCAGAATGTTAGATACACGCTTGTTCGCCGCCGCCAGTGCTGCAGCTGCATCCAGGGTACGGAAGTGCGATACCGCTTTCATTCGGGCATCGAAATCAGCCGGACGAGTCGAACGACGCGCCAGTACCGCCTGGATGGTGTCAACGGTGTAACCTTCGTCCTGATACCAGGCGCGGAAGCGACCGAGCATAAAGTCGATAACATCATCAACCACGTTGGCATTAGTCAGCTTATCGCCATACAGACGCACTGCTTCTTCGGTCAGGGTTTGCAGGTCAAGATTGAGGTTCTTCTCAACGATAATACGCAGCACGCCAAGTGCGGCACGACGCAACGCAAACGGGTCTTTGTCGCCTTTCGGATGCTGGCCGATACCGAAGATACCCGCCAGAGTATCCATCTTGTCAGCTATCGCCAGCGCACAGGCTACCGGGTTAGACGGCAGGTCATCACCGGCAAAGCGCGGCTGATACTGCTCGTTCAGCGCCACGGCAACATCTTCCGCTTCGCCATCGTGACGCGCGTAGTGCATCCCCATAACGCCCTGGGTGTCGGTGAACTCGAAGACCATGTTGGTCATCAGGTCGCACTTGGACAGCAGGCCCGCACGGGTTGCGTGGTTAACGTCAGCGCCAATCTGTTCAGCAATCCAGCCAGCCAGCGCCTGGATGCGGTCAGTTTTGTCGCGCAGTGTACCCAGCTGTTGCTGGAACAACACGGTTTGCAGGCGCGGCAGGTTATCTTCCAGCCGTTTTTTACGGTCGGTGTTGAAGAAGAACTCGGCATCCGCCAGACGTGGGCGAACGACTTTTTCATTACCGGAAATAATTTGCTGCGGATCTTTCGATTCGATATTGGCAACGAAGATAAAGTTCGGCAGCAGTTTGCCGTCGTTCGCATACACCGGGAAGTATTTCTGGTCACCTTTCATGGTGTAAACCAGCGCTTCAGACGGCACCGCGAGGAATTTCTCTTCGAATTTTGCGGTCAGCACAACCGGCCATTCCACCAGCGAAGCGACTTCTTCCAACAGGCTTTCGCTTAAGTCAGCGTTACCGCCAATCTTACGCGCCGCTTCTTCGGCATCGGCTTTAATCTTCGCCTTACGTTCTTCGTAATCGGCGATGACTTTCCCGCGCTCACGCAGAATTTCCGGATACTGATCAGCATTGTCGATAGTGAATTCCGGCTCGCCCATAAAGCGGTGGCCGCGAATCACGCGATCGGACTGAATGCCCAGAATGGTAGCCGGAATAACTTTGTCGCCCAGCAGCAGGGTCACGGTGTGAACCGGACGCACGAAGTGCACGTCGCTTGCGCCCCAACGCATCAGTTTCGGGATCGGCAGCTTCGCCAGCGAAGTGGCGACCATATTCGGCAGCAGGGCTTCGGTGCTTTCGCCCTTCACGTGGGCGCGATACAGCAACCATTCGCCTTTATTGGTAGTCAGACGCTCAGCCTGGTCAACGGTAATACCGCAACCACGCGCCCAGCCTTCTGCCGCTTTGCTCGGTTTGCCTTCAGCATCGAACGCCTGGGCAATCGCCGGGCCGCGTTTTTCGATTTCACGATCCGGTTGCGCTTCCGCCAGGTTAGCTACTTTCAGCGCCAGACGACGCGGAGCAGCAAACCATTGAACGGTGCCGTGTGCGAGGCCAGCGTTATCCAGCTCCGCAGTAAAGTTCGCAGCAAAGGACTCAGCCAGGCTGCGCAGTGCTTTTGGTGGCAGCTCTTCAGTGCCGATTTCCACCAGAAAAGTTTTCTCAGACATAGCCGCCTCTTACTTATCTTTGTTGCACATCGGGAAGCCGAGGGCTTCACGGGAAGCGTAGTATGCTTCTGCCACTGCTTTGGTCAGGGTGCGAATGCGCAGAATATAGCGCTGACGCTCAGTGACGGAGATAGCTTTACGCGCATCCAGCAGGTTGAAGCTGTGGGCGGCTTTCAGAATACGCTCGTAGGCTGGCAACGGCAGCGGATTTTCCAGCGCCAGCAGCTGCTGCGCTTCTTTCTCGTATTGCTCGAAGCAGGTGAACAGGAAGTCCACATCCGCGTATTCGAAGTTGTAAGTGGACTGCTCCACTTCGTTCTGATGGAACACGTCGCCGTAGGTGGTTTTACCCAGCGGACCGTCGCTCCAGACCAGGTCGTAAACGCTGTCTACGCCCTGAATGTACATGGCCAGACGTTCCAGACCGTAGGTGATCTCGCCGGTAACCGGTTTACACTCCAGACCACCAACCTGCTGGAAGTAAGTGAACTGCGTCACTTCCATGCCGTTCAGCCACACTTCCCAGCCCAGCCCCCAGGCACCCAAAGTCGGGTTTTCCCAGTTATCTTCCACGAAACGGATATCGTGGATAGTCGGATCCATGCCCAGCTCTTTCAGGGAACCGAGGTACAGCTCCTGAATATTGTCCGGCGATGGCTTAATGACCACCTGGAACTGATAGTAGTGCTGTAAGCGGTTGGGGTTTTCGCCGTAGCGACCATCGGTCGGGCGACGAGAAGGCTGAACATAAGCAGCCGCCATCGGTTCTGGCCCCAGCGCGCGCAGACAGGTCATTGGGTGAGAGGTTCCCGCGCCGACTTCCATGTCCAATGGTTGAACAATGGTGCAGCCCTGGCGAGCCCAGTAATCCTGTAAGGTCAGGATCAAGCCCTGGAAGGTCCTGGTATCAAACTTTTGCATATTATTTCGTGCTGGATACGTGTGGATTTAAAGGAAGGGATCAGTATACCCGCTGGATGGAAGATATACAGTACGAAACGGGAAAAAGCAGGGCTTAACGCATGGAAAGATGCAAAAAATGGCCATCCGCGTCAAAAGAACAGACAAACTGCTCTTTCCGGAAGGTATAACCACGCATTTCGTAGCTTCCCTGGAACTGTTCGAAGGCGGTGACGTCGATTTTTTGCTCGCCGGTGTTATAACGTTTTGCCGCCTGATCCTTGCATAACGCTTCCATATTCAACGAACGCAGCGGATCAACTTTTACCCGTTGTGCTTTCTGCACGGGTGGCGGTGTCGAGCATCCCACTAACACTACAAGCGCCATTGCCGGAAAGAAAGAGTTCATCATCATTAAATTACCGTCTGGTTTGCAGGTGAGTCTTATTATTTATATCGGTATAGTGGCTGATATCTTACGAATTTCCTTAAGCCTCTATAAGCTGTAGTGATAAAACTCAGATTATTCCAGTGCGCCAACCGAATGATTTATCGGTCAGACTTTTTTTAACCAGATACAGAGACACAGATGCAGCCCAAAATTTACTGGATTGATAACCTGCGAGGGATAGCGTGTTTAATGGTGGTGATGATTCACACCACAACCTGGTATGTGACCAATGCTCATAGTGTTAGCCCCGCTACCTGGGATATCGCCAATGTTCTGAATTCTGCCTCTCGTGTCAGCGTGCCGCTATTTTTCATGATTTCCGGCTATCTCTTTTTTGGCGAACGCAGCGCCCAGCCGCGCCATTTCTTACGTATCGGCTTATGTCTGCTTTTTTATAGCGCAATCGCACTGCTCTACATTGCGCTGCTTACCTCCATCAATGTGGAGTTAGCGCTGAAAAACCTGCTGCAAAAGCCAGTGTTTTACCACTTATGGTTTTTCTTCGCGATTGCGGTGATTTATCTGGTTTCACCGCTGATTCAGGTGAAGAACGTCGGCGGAAAAATGTTGCTGGTACTAATGGTGGTGATTGGTATTATCGCTAACCCAAATACTGTGCCGCAGAAAATTGACGGTTTTGAATGGCTGCCAATTAACTTATATATCAATGGCGATACTTTTTACTACATCCTGTATGGCATGTTGGGCCGCGCTATAGGGATGATGGACACACAGCATAAAGCACTGTCGTGGGTGTGCGCCGCACTGTTTGCGACGGGGGTTTTTATTATCTCTCGCGGGACATTATATGAATTGCAGTGGCGCGGAAATTTTGCCGATACCTGGTATCTTTACTGTGGGCCGATGGTTTTTATCTGCGCAATCGCACTATTGACTCTGGTTAAAAACACGCTGGATACACATACTGTTCCCGGGCTTGGGCTGATATCACGCCATTCTTTAGGTATATACGGGTTCCATGCATTGATTATCCATGCGCTGCGCACCCGGGGGATTGAGCTTAAAAACTGGCCAATACTGGATATTATTTGGATCTTTTGCGCGACGTTGGCAGCGAGTTTGTTACTTTCTGTGCTGTTACAACGAATCGATAGAAACAGACTAGTGAGTTAAGTAAAAGCCCGGTCACATTGGACTGACCGGGCTTACGTGAATTATTCGCTGTATTCTTCCTGGGTAACCTGTGTTTCTTTTGGTGGGTTTATTCCGGCATCACGAATATTCTTCTGCACCGCTACTGCACCAAACAAGCTTAAGAAGAAAGCCAGCCCATAAAAACCTTTTTCGCTGAGTAATAACGTCGCATTCCACAGACCTACCATCAATAACGCAACAGAGATAATAAAGACAGTCAGGCAGGTCATATAATAAATGGAGGTAGTCGGTATGCCTTCATACTTGTCACGAACGGTCTTTTGATAAGATGCCGCAGAAAACAGTCCTAGCACCAGCACGGCAAAATAATATCCTTTTTCATTTAACTGCATCTCTGCATTCCATAGCCCTAATAGATAGGTAACGATACCACCAACAAGAGCTATCCATGACACAATACTGAATGCCGGAGAATAGGTTGATATTTTGTTGTCCATCACAGTATTCCTTTCATTCCTGAATGTGTAAGAGCTTTATGTTGCTCATGCCGAGCGAAACAAACGCATTTGACCAAACAAGCAAACAAAAAAGGCGATGGGATAAATCACCATTTCATAAGCATTGATAGGCGCATTTAAAACACCGATAAACAAGAGACCGATTGTGATTAACGCTACCAACTGGCAGACATGGATAAAAAAATCATCCAGTTGCCCGAGTTTTTCAGCACGAAGATATGCATAGTTGCCAAAAGTTGCCGTCATTAACACGCCAAGAAAATAGCCTTTTCCACTTAACAATGGGCATGAGATCCATAGCCCAAGCAGATAAACCAGCGCCCCGACAACAAATAATAGTTTTGCCACAGTCTTTGAGGTTTTCATAACGATCTCCATATCTACCAGCGATACATTACGAGTAACCAACGAAAGACAAAACTGAAAAATGCCATTAACAAATGATTTCAGAATAAATTCATACTAAATATTAATTAATTACTGATATATATAGATGTGAATTATCCCCCACCCGGTCAGGCAGGGGATAACGTTTACGCCATTAATGGCAGAAGTTGCTGATAGAGGCGACGGAACGTTTCACGTCGTGGCTGATAAGTGGCATAACGCTGCGCATCTGGTAAATGCGACTGTTCTAACGGCAGTTGTGGCAACAACTCAATGAGCGATTTCTCTGGATTCGCCGCAATCTGCGCCAGCCTTGCTGCGCCCAGTGCTGGCCCCACATCCCCCCCCGTGCGGTAATCGAGTTGCTGACCGCTGATATCCGCCAGCATCTGACGCCAGTACTCACTACGCGCCCCGCCACCAATCAACGTAACACTTTGCGGTTTAATGCCGCAGGCATGCACGACATCCATGCCATCTGCCAGCGCATAACCCACGCCTTCCAGCACTGCTCGCGCCAGTTCATTGGGGCCATGTTGATGAGTCAAACCAAAGAAAACCCCCTTCGCCTGGGGATTATTGTGTGGTGTACGCTCGCCGGAAAGATAAGGCAGAAACCAGACAGGCTCGGCACTTTCATCAGCCTGTTGAGCAGCCGCGATTAAAGCTGGGACATTGTTCAGGCCCGTTAATTTCGCGGCCCAATCCAGACACGACGCTGCACTCAGCATCACAGACATTAAATGCCAACGCTGCGGTAGCGCATGGCAAAAGCTGTGTACGGCGCTTTCTGGCTTGCTTAAGAACCCTTCGCTGACAGCAAAATAGACCCCCGACGTCCCCAGCGATAACATTGCCTGATTAGCATCAACCATTCCTACACCAACCGCACCAGCTGCATTATCACCACCGCCTGCGACAACTGGCACTGCCGCCATACCCCATGCTTTCGCAACTTCAGGTAGCAAAGCACCAGTAATTTCGCTGCCTTCGTATAATGCGGGCATCTGGTCACGAGATAAGTGGCAAGCCTGCAGCATGACGTCACTCCAGTCACGCTTTGCGACATCCAGCCACATGGTGCCAGCTGCGTCAGACATATCGCTGGCAAACTCCCCCGTCATACGCAGACGCAAGTAATCTTTCGGTAATAATACTTTGTCGATTTGACGGAATATCTCCGGCTCATGCCGCTGAACCCATAGCAATTTAGGCGCAGTAAATCCGGGCATCATCAGGTTACCGGTAATCACCCGTGATTGCGGAACTCGCGCTTCCAGCAAAGTGCACTCTTGCGCACAGCGCCCGTCGTTCCACAAAATGGCAGGGCGTAATACCCGTTGCTGGGCATCCAGTAAGGTTGCACCGTGCATCTGGCCGGCAATACCCAATGCTTTAACGTCCTGCAGAGAATGCTGATCGCCCAGAGCTTTCATTGCGCGATCAGTTGCCTGCCACCACTGTTCCGGGTCTTGTTCCGACCAGAGTGGATGCGGGCGCGAAACGGTCAGCTTTTCCGTTTGCGAAGCAACCACCTCACCCTGCTCGTTGAGCAAAATAACTTTTACGCCCGAGGTGCCAAGATCTATCCCGATATACATATCGATCGTTCCTTAAAAAAATGCCCGGTATCGCTACCGATAACCGGGCCAACGGACTGCACAGTTAGCCGTTATTTGTCGAACAGATAATGGTTTACCAGATTTTCCAGTTGCTCCTGGCGACCACTCTGATGCACCGGAGACAAATTATGTTCCTGAGCATATTTGGCTAAATCTGCCAGTGACATTTGGCCTTTCAGGATTTGCTGGCCTAATTCGCTATTCCAGCCGGAATAACGCTGCGCGATGCGTTTATCCAGCTCGCCATCTTCAATCATGCGTGCTGCAATTTTCAGCGCCAACGCCATCGTATCCATCGCGCCGATATGACCGTAAAACAGATCATATTTATCAGTACTTTGACGACGGACTTTGGCATCGAAGTTCAGACCGCCGGTGGTGAAACCGCCTGCTTTGAGAATTTCATACATCACCAGCGCATTCTCTTCCACACTGTTCGGGAACTGGTCGGTGTCCCAGCCCAGTTGTGCATCGCCACGGTTGGCGTCGACAGAACCGAACAGGCCAAGCGCAATGGCGGTGGCTATTTCATGATGGAAAGAGTGACCTGCCAGCGTCGCGTGGTTAGCTTCAATGTTCAGTTTAATCTCTTTTTCCAGACCAAACTGTTTCAGGAAGCCATACACCGTCGCGGCATCGTAATCATATTGATGTTTAGTCGGTTCTTGCGGTTTCGGTTCGATAAGCAACGTGCCCTGGAAACCGATTTTATGTTTATGCTCAACCACCATCTGCATAAAGCGGCCCAGTTGTTCACGCTCCTGACGCAAGTCGGTATTTAACAGCGTTTCGTAACCTTCACGACCGCCCCACAGAACATAGTTTTCACCGCCCAATTTATGGGTTGCTTCCATCGCCGTAACGACTTGCGTCGCCGCCCAACTGAAGACTTCAGGATCTGGGTTCGTCGCTGCGCCCGCGCCGTAGCGAGGGTTTGTAAAGCAGTTCGCGGTTCCCCACAGCAGCTTCACGCCGCTCTCTTCTTGCTTGCCTGCCAGGACATCAACCATTTGCGCAAAATTATTGATGTACTCTTTTAACGAAGCACCCTCAGGGGAAACATCCACATCGTGGAAGCAATAAAATGGCACATGTAACTTGTGGAAAAACTCAAATGCGACATCTGCTTTACGCTTCGCCAACGCCAGTGCCTCACCAGGCTGCTGCCACGGACGATTAAACGCCCCCACACCAAACATGTCCGCCCCGTTCCAGCAGAAGGTGTGCCAGTAGCAGGCGGCAAAACGCAAGTGCTCTTCCATACGCTTGCCCAACACCAGTTCGTCGGGATTATAGTGATGGAATGCTAACGGGTTAGAGGATTTTGAGCCTTCATAACGAACGCGATCGAGCTGGTCAAAATAGGCTTGCATATTGAACTCCATAATCAGGTAATGCCGCGGGTGATGGATGATGTCGTAATATTGGGCACTCCCTTTCAGTTGCTCAATTATGTTATTTCACACTGCTATTGAGATAATTCACAAGTGTGCGCTCGCTCGCAAAATAAAATGGAATGATGAAACTGGGTAATTCCTCGAAGAGAAAAATGCAATAAGTACAATTGCGCAACAAAAGTAAGATCTCGGTCATAAATCAAGAAATAAACCAAAAATCGTAATCGAAAGATAAAAATCTGTAATTGTTTTCCCCTGTTTAGTTGCTAAAAATTGGTTACGTTTATCGCGGTGATTGTTACTTATTAAAGCTGTCCTCTAACTACAGAAGGCCCTACACCATGAAAATAAAGAACATTCTACTCACCCTTTGCACCTCACTTCTGCTTACCAACGTTGCGGCGCACGCCAAAGAAGTCAAAATAGGTATGGCGATTGATGATCTCCGTCTTGAACGCTGGCAAAAAGATCGAGATATCTTTGTGAAAAAGGCAGAATCTCTCGGCGCGAAAGTATTTGTACAGTCTGCAAATGGCAATGAAGAAACACAAATGTCGCAGATTGAAAACATGATTAACCGGGGTGTCGATGTTCTTGTCATTATTCCGTATAACGGTCAGGTATTAAGTAACGTTGTAAAAGAAGCCAAACAAGAAGGTATTAAAGTATTAGCTTACGACCGTATGATTAACGATGCGGATATCGATTTTTATATTTCTTTCGATAATGAAAAAGTCGGTGAACTGCAGGCAAAAGCCCTGGTCGATATTGTTCCGCAAGGTAATTACTTCCTGATGGGCGGTTCGCCGGTAGATAACAACGCTAAGCTGTTCCGCGCCGGACAAATGAAAGTGTTAAAACCTTACGTTGATTCCGGAAAAATTAAAGTCGTTGGTGACCAATGGGTTGATGGCTGGTTACCGGAAAACGCACTGAAAATTATGGAAAACGCGCTGACCGCCAATAATAACAAAATTGATGCCGTGGTTGCCTCAAACGATGCCACCGCAGGTGGGGCAATTCAGGCATTAAGTGCGCAAGGTTTATCAGGGAAAGTAGCAATATCCGGCCAGGATGCGGATCTCGCAGGTATTAAACGTATTGCTGCCGGTACGCAAACTATGACGGTGTATAAACCTATTACATTGTTGGCAAATACTGCCGCAGAAATTGCCGTTGAGTTGGGCAATGGTCAGGAACCAAAAGCAGATACCACACTGAATAATGGTCTGAAAGATGTTCCCTCCCGCCTGCTGACACCGATCGATGTGAATAAAAACAACATCAAAGATACGGTAGTTAAAGACGGATTCCACAAAGAGAGCGAGCTGTAAGCGTTACGCCCCGGCACAGAGCGGGGGCGTGATTTCTCTCCATGCCGTGTAAATTAATTGGCTTAGGTGGAGTCGTTATGCCTTATCTACTTGAAATGAAGAACATTACCAAAACCTTCGGCAGTGTGAAGGCAATTGATAACGTTAGCTTGCGGTTGAATGCCGGCGAAATCGTCTCACTCTGCGGGGAAAATGGGTCTGGTAAATCAACGCTGATGAAAGTGCTGTGTGGTATTTATCCCCATGGCTCCTACGAAGGCGACATTATTTTTGCGGGAGAAGAGATTCAGGCGAGTCACATCCGCGATACCGAACGCAAAGGTATCGCTATCATTCACCAGGAATTGGCCCTGGTGAAAGAATTGACCGTACTGGAAAATATTTTCCTGGGTAACGAAATAACCCACAATGGTATTATGGACTATGATCTGATGACGCTACGCTGTCAGAAGCTGCTCGCACAGGTCAGTTTATCCATTTCACCAGATACCCGCGTTGGCGATTTAGGGTTAGGGCAACAACAACTGGTTGAAATTGCCAAGGCACTTAATAAACAGGTGCGCTTGTTAATTCTCGATGAGCCGACAGCCTCATTAACTGAGCAGGAAACGTCGGTTTTACTGGATATTATTCGCGATCTACAACAGCACGGTATCGCCTGTATTTATATTTCGCACAAACTCAACGAAGTCAAAGCGATTTCCGATACGATTTGCGTTATTCGCGACGGTCAGCACATTGGTACGCGTGATGCTGCCGGAATGAGTGAAGACGATATTATCACCATGATGGTCGGGCGAGAGTTAACCGCGCTTTACCCTAATGAACCACATACCACCGGAGATGAAATATTACGTATTGAACATCTGACGGCATGGCATCCGGTTAATCGTCATATTAAACGAGTTAATGATGTCTCGTTTTCCCTGAAACGTGGCGAAATACTGGGTATTGCCGGACTCGTTGGTGCCGGACGTACCGAGACCATTCAGTGCCTGTTTGGCGTGTGGCCCGGACAATGGGAAGGAAAAATTTATATTGATGGCAAACAGGTAGATATTCGTAACTGTCAGCAAGCCATCGCCCAGGGGATTGCGATGGTACCCGAAGACAGAAAGCGCGACGGCATCGTTCCGGTAATGGCGGTTGGTAAAAATATTACCCTCGCCGCACTCAATAAATTTACCGGCGATATTAGCCAGCTTGATGACGCGGCAGAGCAAAAATGTATTCTGGAATCAATCCAGCAACTCAAAGTTAAAACGTCGTCCCCCGACCTTGCTATTGGACGTTTGAGCGGCGGCAATCAGCAAAAAGCGATCCTCGCTCGCTGTCTGTTACTCAACCCGCGCATTCTCATTCTTGATGAACCTACCAGGGGTATCGATATTGGCGCGAAATACGAGATCTACAAATTAATTAACCAACTCGTCCAGCAGGGTATTGCCGTTATTGTCATCTCTTCCGAATTACCTGAAGTGCTCGGCCTTAGCGATCGTGTACTGGTGATGCATGAAGGGAAACTAAAAGCCAACCTGATAAATCATAACCTGACTCAGGAGCAGGTGATGGAAGCCGCATTGAGGAGCGAACATCATGTCGAAAAGCAATCCGTCTGAAGTGAAATTGGCCGTACCGACATCCGGTGGCTTTTCCGGGCTGAAGTCACTGAATTTGCAGGTCTTCGTGATGATTGCAGCTATCATCGCAATCATGCTGTTCTTTACCTGGACCACCGATGGTGCCTACTTAAGCGCCCGTAACGTCTCCAACCTGTTACGCCAGACCGCGATTACCGGCATCCTCGCGGTAGGAATGGTGTTCGTCATAATTTCTGCTGAAATCGACCTTTCCGTCGGCTCAATGATGGGGCTATTAGGTGGCGTCGCGGCGATTTGTGACGTCTGGCTAGGCTGGCCTTTGCCACTTACCATCATTGTGACGTTGGTTCTGGGACTGCTTCTCGGAGCCTGGAACGGATGGTGGGTTGCATACCGCAAAGTCCCTTCATTTATTGTCACCCTTGCGGGCATGTTGGCATTTCGCGGCATACTCATTGGCATCACCAACGGCACGACGGTTTCCCCCACCAGTGCCGCGATGTCACAAATTGGGCAAAGCTATCTACCTGCCAGCACCGGCTTCATCATTGGCGCGCTTGGCTTAATGGCTTTTGTTGGCTGGCAATGGCGCGGAAGAATGCGCCGTCAGGCTTTGGGTTTGCAGTCTCCGGCCTCTACCGCAGTTGTCGGCCGCCAGGCATTAACGGCGATTATCGTCTTAGGCGCAATCTGGCTGTTGAATGATTACCGTGGCGTTCCCACTCCCGTTCTGCTGCTGACGTTGCTGTTACTCGGCGGAATGTTTATGGCAACGCGGACGGCATTTGGAAGACGCATTTATGCCATCGGCGGCAATCTGGAAGCAGCACGGCTCTCCGGGATTAACGTTGAACGCACCAAACTTGCCGTGTTCGCTATTAACGGATTAATGGTAGCCATCGCCGGATTAATCCTCAGTTCTCGACTTGGCGCTGGTTCACCTTCTGCGGGAAATATCGCCGAACTGGACGCAATTGCCGCATGTGTGATTGGCGGCACCAGTCTGGCAGGCGGCGTCGGGAGCGTGGCCGGAGCGGTAATGGGGGCATTCATCATGGCTTCACTGGATAACGGCATGAGTATGATGGATGTACCGACCTTCTGGCAGTATATCGTTAAAGGTGCGATTCTGTTGCTGGCAGTATGGATGGACTCCGCAACCAAACGCCGTTCTTGATTTTCATAAAAGTTTTCTCAAAACCGGTAACTTATTACCGGTTTTGAGTTTTTGCATGATTCAGCAGGAAAAGAACCATGTTTACTAAACGTCACCGCATCACATTGCTGTTCAATGCTAATAAAGCCTATGACCGTCAGGTAGTAGAAGGCGTAGGGGAATATTTACAGGCGTCACAATCGGAATGGGATATTTTCATTGAAGAAGATTTCCGCGCCCGCATTGATAAAATCAAGGACTGGTTAGGAGATGGCGTCATTGCCGACTTCGATGACAAACAAATCGAGCAAGCACTGGCTAACGTCGACGTCCCCATTGTTGGGGTTGGTGGTTCGTATCACCTTGCCGAAAGTTACCCACCCGTTCATTACATTGCCACCGATAACTATGCACTGGTTGAAAGCGCATTTTTGCATTTAAAAGAGAAAGGCGTTAACCGCTTTGCTTTTTATGGTCTTCCGGAATCCAGCGGCAAACGTTGGGCCACTGAACGCGAATATGCATTCCGTCAGCTTGTCGCCGAAGAAAAGTATCGCGGAGTGGTTTATCAGGGGTTAGAAACAGCGCCAGAGAACTGGCAACACGCGCAAAATCGGCTGGCAGACTGGCTACAAACGCTGCCACCGCAAACCGGGATTATTGCCGTTACTGACGCCCGGGCGCGGCATATTCTGCAAGTATGTGAACATCTACACATTCCCGTACCGGAAAAATTATGCGTGATTGGCATCGATAACGAAGAACTGACCCGCTATCTGTCGCGTGTCGCCCTTTCTTCGGTCGCTCAGGGCGCACGGCAAATGGGCTATCAGGCGGCAAAACTGTTGCATCGATTATTAGATAAAGAAGAAATGCCGCTACAGCGGATTTTGGTCCCACCAGTTCGCGTCATTGAACGGCGCTCAACAGATTACCGTTCGCTGACCGATCCCGCCGTTATTCAGGCCATGCATTACATTCGTAATCACGCCTGTAAAGGGATTAAAGTGGATCAGGTACTCGATGCCGTCGGGATCTCGCGCTCCAATCTTGAGAAGCGTTTTAAAGAGGAGGTGGGTGAAACCATCCATGCCATGATTCATGCCGAGAAGCTGGAGAAAGCGCGCAGTCTGCTGATTTCAACCACCTTATCGATCAATGAGATATCGCAAATGTGCGGTTATCCATCGCTGCAATATTTCTACTCTGTTTTTAAAAAAGCATATGACACGACGCCAAAAGAGTATCGCGATGTAAATAGCGAGGTCATGTTGTAGCGATGATGAGAATTGTCGGCGTCGCATCAGGCAACGCTGCGTGGTTGTCGCATGCGGCGTGAACGCCTTATCCGACCAACAAGTCGGATAAGGCTTCAGGGAATACAATTACATATGCGCCGCGATTAACCGTTGGTTATCCTGGTACATTGCGAACAGGTAGTTGTTATAACTCTTCCCTTTGGTCGAGTAGCCCTTCAGCTTGTGAATCATCGCTGTGGCAGTCACTTCCTGATCCGCTTTACGCAGTTGTGCACGCGATTTACGGAACGAAGAGTAAGCCGGGTGAGTATTCAGGTTAGTGACATAGGCGCTCACCGATTCTTTGACAGAACTGAACTGTGAGTACCCCTTCACTTTACCCGGCGCATTGGTACAACGTCCTTTCATGCACTTCATGCCGAATAGGTTGTTGTTGCTACGCGCCAGTTTCGACGTTCCCCAACCGCTTTCTGCTGCAGCCATCGTCGCCACCATACTGGTAGGAATAATGTCTACGCGTTCAAGCAAGGTATTCCACGGGATTTTTCGCGTATTACCGGACCACTTCACCTTGTAGCGTTTGGCGATGTCTTTCAGACGCGCACGCTCAGCAGGTGACCATTGGCCCTGATACTGTTTTGAAATGAGCCAGTTACGTTCCGCAGTAATGGCCGCATTTTGGCTGGTAATGTAAGGCATTACGGTCCGGAGAAACGCTTTTTTCCTTGGTGTTCCGGAAGGGTATTTTCGCAAATCAGGAAGTGAACTACTCTTTGCACTATTGCGAGAATACTCTTGTTTACTGCTTACCTGTTTATTACTAGCTTTAGTTAAGTGGGACTTTTGACTCGCTG
Organism: Escherichia sp. MOD1-EC5189; assembly: GCF_002966045.1. Lineage (NCBI taxonomy): Bacteria > Pseudomonadati > Pseudomonadota > Gammaproteobacteria > Enterobacterales > Enterobacteriaceae > Escherichia > Escherichia sp. MOD1-EC5189. Next base: position 16,057 of record NZ_PTRX01000012.1, read on the forward strand.
TTGTTGTGTGCGTCTTCGCTAACACCTCACTCGAAAACACCAGAGTGAGTAACATAAGAATCATCGCCCCATATCGTCGTATGGGAGTCAAAATCATCAGGTCTCCTGGTCGGATTTAATCATTCCAACACCTTATATTTTTCACAAATTTGAGAGTTGAATCTCAAATCATATCAAAAATAGCCGTCAAGAGCACCCCAAGGAATAGTCCAAATCTGAAACTATGTCACGTGTTAACGATTCAGATTGGCGCTAAATCGCAGAAAATGTGGGGTTTATCGCAAAATTCGGCCGTTTTTTGCGCGCGATCGCTCACCCTTGCTTCTCATCCTGTGGACTTACCGCTCAGGGATGAGTTTTGTCTGGCTTATCGCTGGCAAACTGTCTGAAATCGCAGCAATAAGGACTCATCCGCCATGAAACTCGCCGCCTGTTTTCTGACACTCCTTCCTGGCTTCGCCGTTGCCGCCAGCTGGACTTCTCCGGGGTTCCCTGCCTTTAGCGAACAGGGAACGGGAACATTTGTCAGCCACGCGCAGTTGCCCAAAGGTACGCGTCCACTCACGCTAAATTTTGACCAACAGTGCTGGCAGCCTGCGGATGCGATAAAACTCAATCAGATGCTTTCCCTGCAACCTTGTAGCAACACGCCACCTCAATGGCGATTGTTCAGGGACGGCGAATATACGCTGCAACTAGACACCCGCTCCGGTACACCAACATTGATGATTTCCATCCAGAACGCCGTCGAACCGGTAGCAAGCCTGGTCCGTGAATGCCCGAAATGGGATGGATTACCGCTCACACTGGATGTCAGCGCCACTTTTCCGGAGGGAGCCGCAGTCCGGGATTATTACAGCCAGCAAATTGCGATAGTGAAGAACGGTCAAATAACGTTACAACCCGCTGCCACCAGCAACGGTTTACTTCTGCTGGAACGGGCAGAAACTGACACATCCGCCCCTTTCGACTGGCATAACGCCACGGTTTACTTTGTGCTGACAGATCGTTTCGAAAACGGCGATCCCAGTAATGACCAGAGTTACGGACGTCATAAAGACGGTATGGCAGAAATTGGTACTTTTCACGGCGGCGATTTACGCGGCCTGACCAACAAACTGGATTACCTCCAGCAGCTGGGCGTCAATACTTTATGGATAAGCGCCCCATTTGAGCAAATTCACGGCTGGGTCGGCGGCGGTACAAAAGGCGATTTCCCGCATTATGCCTACCACGGTTATTACACACAGGACTGGACGAATCTTGATGCCAATATGGGCAGCGAAGCCGATCTACGGACGCTGGTTGATAGCGCGCATCAGCGCGGTATTCGTATTCTCTTTGATGTCGTGATGAACCACACCGGCTATGCCACACTGGCGGATATGCAGGAGTATCAGTTTGGCGCGTTATATCTTTCTGGTGACGAAGTGAAAAAAACGTTGGGTGAACGCTGGAGCGACTGGAAACCCGCCGCCGGGCAAACCTGGCATAGCTTTAACGATTACATTAATTTCAGCGACAAAACAGGCTGGGATAAATGGTGGGGAAAAAACTGGATCAGAACGGATATCGGCGACTACGACAATCCTGGATTTGACGATCTCACCATGTCGCTGGCCTTTTTACCGGATATCAAAACCGAATCAACTACCGCTTCTGGCCTGCCAGTGTTCTATAACAACAAAACGGATACCCACGCTAAAGCCATTGACGGCTTTACCCCTCGAGATTACTTAACCCATTGGTTAAGCCAGTGGGTCCGTGACTACGGAATTGATGGTTTTCGGGTCGATACCGCCAAGCATGTTGAGTTGCCCGCCTGGCAGCAACTGAAAACCGAAGCCAGCGCCGCACTTCGCGAATGGAAAAAAGCGAATCCCGATAAAGCGTTAGATGACACACCGTTCTGGATGACCGGTGAAGCCTGGGGCCACGGCGTGATGCAAAGTGACTACTATCGCCACGGCTTCGATGCGATGATCAATTTCGATTATCAGGAGCTGGCGGCTAAAGCAGTCGATTGTCTGGCGCAGATGGATACGACCTGGCAGCAAATGGCAGAGAAATTGCAGGATTTCAACGTGTTGAGCTATCTTTCGTCGCATGATACTCGTTTGTTTCGAGAAGGGGGCGACAAAGCAGCAGAGTTATTGTTATTAGCGCCAGGTGCAGTACAAATCTTTTATGGTGATGAATCCTCTCGTCCGTTCGGTCCTACCGGTTCTGATCCGCTGCAAGGCACGCGTTCGGATATGAACTGGCAGGATGTTAGCGGTAAATCTGCCGCTAGCGTCGCGCACTGGCAGAAAATCAGCCAGTTCCGCGCCCGCCATCCCGCAATTGGCGCGGGCAAACAAACGACACTTTCGCTGAAGCAGGGCTACGGCTTTGTTCGTGAGCATGGCGACGATAAAGTGCTGGTCGTCTGGGCGGGGCAACAGTAACGTTTCCGGCTTCCCGTTCGTCAGTACCTCGGGAAGCCGCCAACCAGGATAAAATGTCAGCCCTAATCAGCGTTGCAGGATAAAGCACCGCTCCCACTTCAACAGACCGATTTGCACCCCAGCAAATGTAGCGTTATTGTTACCTTCCTTGCTACAGAGTTCGACAGATATCCCGCTATGACATTCTCCCTTTTTGGTGACAAATTTACCCGCCACTCCGGCATTACGCTGCTGATGGAAGATCTGAACGACGGTTTACGCACGCCTGGCGCGATTATGCTCGGCGGCGGTAATCCAGCGCAGATCCCGGAAATGCAGGACTACTTCCAGACGCTACTGACCGACATGCTGGAAAGTGGCAAAGCGACTGATGCACTGTGCAATTACGACGGTCCACAGGGGAAAACGGAGCTACTCACACTGCTTGCCGGAATGCTACGCGAGAAGTTGGGTTGGGATATCGAACCACAGAATATTGCACTAACAAACGGCAGCCAGAGCGCGTTTTTCTACTTATTTAATCTGTTCGCCGGACGCCGTGCCGATGGTCGGGTTAAAAAAGTGCTGTTCCCGCTGGCACCGGAATACATTGGCTACGCTGACGCCGGACTGGAAGAAGATCTGTTTGTCTCTGCGCGTCCAAATATTGAACTGCTGCCAGGTGGCCAATTTAAATACCACGTCGATTTTGAGCATCTGCACATTGGCGAAGAGACCGGGATGATTTGCGTCTCCCGACCGACGAATCCAACAGGCAATGTGATTACTGACGAAGAATTATTGAAACTGGACGCACTGGCGAATCAGCACGGTATTCCGCTGGTGATTGATAACGCTTATGGCGTCCCGTTCCCGGGTATCATCTTCAGCGAAGCGCGCCCGCTGTGGAATCCGAATATTGTACTGTGCATGAGTCTTTCCAAGCTGGGACTACCGGGTTCGCGCTGCGGCATTATCATCGCCAATGAAAAAATCATCACCGCCATCACCAACATGAACGGCATTATCAGCCTGGCGCCTGGCGGTATTGGTCCGGCGATAATGTGTGAAATGATTAAACGTAACGATCTGCTGCGCCTGTCTGAAACAGTCATCAAACCGTTTTACTACCAGCGTGTTCAGGAAACTATCGCTATCATTCGCCGCTATTTACCGGAAGATCGCTGCCTGATTCATAAACCGGAAGGAGCCATTTTCCTCTGGCTATGGTTTAAGGATTTGCCAATTACGACCGAGCAGCTCTACCAGCGCCTGAAAGCACGGGGCGTGCTGATGGTGCCGGGGCACAACTTCTTCCCAGGGCTGGATAAACCGTGGCCACATACACATCAATGTATGCGTATGAACTACGTGCCGGAGCCGGATAAAATTGAAGCGGGGGTGAAGATTCTGGCGGAAGAGATTGAACGCGCCTGGGCTGAAAGTCATTAAAAATTGCCTGATGCGCTACGCTTATCAGGCCTACATCATTTCTGCAATATATTGAATTTGGAATAATTTGTAGGCCGGATAAGGCGTTTAAGCCGCATCCGGCATAAACAAAGCGCACTATTCCTGCGTTAAAAAACGCCGGAAAAACGTTTCAAACAGACTGCTGCCGTAGCCGATGCCGCTGCACTTTCTCGACATCCATGCATTGCAACGCTTGTGTTGGGCAAGCTTCAACACAAGCCGGTCCCGTCGCCCGATGCCAGCACAGATCGCACTTAATCGCCCTCGCCTTTGTGCGTGAAGAAACGACCTCCATCGCACCAAACGGGCAAGCCAGCATACAGCTTTTACAGCCAATACAACGTGATTGTTCAACGAAAATATGCCCATGTTCGCGACTTATCGCGTCAACAGGGCACACATTTGCGCACGGTGCATCTTCACACTGATGGCAGGCTACTGCCGTGGTGTAAGTATGATCTTTAATGACACGAATACGCGAAATAAACTCACCGGGTGACAACGCAGCGCAATCCTGATTCTCCTGATGCGACACTGCGCAAGCCACTTCACAGGTACGGCAACCGATACATTTCGTCGCATCCGCAATAATAAACCGGTTCATGATCACTCCTTTGCACTAAAACAGCAGAGTGCCAGAGAGCGCGTCTCTACTGCTTTGATCCAACGAAGGAAATGTTAAAGTTTTGGCACTTGTCCAGAGCGTTATGTGATCGCGCCCTGGTCGTCCCTGACAGTAAATCCCAGTTCATTAGAAATAGCCTGCGCGGTTTCACGCAGTGGTTTCAGGAGATTTTTCTCCCCCACCTGTTTCAGACGTGATGTCGAAAGCGAAATCGACACGGCGTACGGCACCCGCCCATGAATATCAAACACCGGAACAGCAATACAGGAGACGCCGAGTTCGTTTTCTTCTCTGTCCATCGCCGCTCCGCTTTCACGAATGTGCGCCAGTTCGTCGAACATCGCGGGCAGCTCGGTAATGGTATTGCGGGTTAACGGCTGGATCTCATGCTGATGGCTTTCCCAGTATGACTTCACGTAGTCCGGGTGACCAAACGCCATGTAGATCTTGCCCATTGCGGAACAGTAGAGCGGCATATGCTGGCCTATATAAGCTCGGGTTCGCAGCATCCCGGTCGTGGGTTCCAGCTTATAAATCAAAATAGCGTGATCGTCTTCGCGGCTGGAGAAGTTAATGGTTTCACCAGTGGCGATGTTCAGTGCCTCAAGATGCGGAGCGGCGATATGAATGATATTCAGCGAAGACAGCGCCTTCTGCCCGACGGCAATAAATTTGGTAGTCAGGCGGTAACTCCCTGCGGCGGGCGCGGTGGTCACATAGCCGCAGGATTGTAATCCCTGCAATAAGCGATGGACGGTACTCTTATTTAAACCAGCCAGCTCCGAAAGATGCGCCAACGGACAACCGTTTGGATAGTTGCTCAAAATCTCAATCAGCATCAACCCGCGAAACAGACTTTGGCTTCCGGCTGGACGCTCTTTTTCCTGCGCCATCTCGTTCTCTTTTTTTCCCATCACTTCTTTCCCCATTTTGTCGCGTCCTGATGGTAGCGCAAAGTGTGCCGTAGTTCACGATCTCGACAGATAATTTATAACCACTTGATTTTTAAGTTTTTTGAAATTCATCAATCAGATTGCTTTGTTAAAAAGCGATCGATATATTTGAAATCAGATTTCGCATATTGAAATTTTAAGCCAAAAAAGCGATCAAAAAAACAAGGAAGCCAGGGATGAAAGTGACATTTGAGCAGTTAAAAGCAGCCTTTAATCGAGTCTTAATTTCACGCGGCGTTGACAGCGAAACGGCTGATGCCTGTGCCGAAATGTTCGCCCGCACCACCGAATCCGGCGTTTATTCTCACGGCGTCAACCGTTTCCCTCGTTTCATTCAACAACTGGAAAACGGCGATATCATTCCTGATGCCCAAGCCAAACGTATAACCAGCCTCGGCGCAATTGAACAGTGGGACGCCCAGCGTTCGATCGGTAACCTGACAGCGAAAAAGATGATGGATCGCGCCATTGAACTGGCTGCCGATCACGGTATTGGTCTGGTGGCGTTGCGTAATGCCAACCACTGGATGCGCGGCGGCAGCTACGGCTGGCAGGCGGCGGAAAAAGGCTATATTGGCATTTGCTGGACCAACTCCATCGCCGTAATGCCGCCGTGGGGCGCAAAAGAGTGTCGCATCGGCACTAACCCGCTGATCGTCGCCATTCCTTCTACCCCAATCACCATGGTCGATATGTCGATGTCGATGTTTTCCTACGGCATGTTAGAAGTTAACCGCCTGGCGGGCCGTCAGTTACCGGTCGATGGCGGCTTTGACGATGAAGGCAACCTCACCAAAGAACCTGGTGTAATCGAGAAAAATCGCCGTATTTTGCCAATGGGTTACTGGAAAGGTTCCGGTATGTCGATCGTATTGGATATGATCGCTACTCTTCTTTCTGACGGCGCGTCAGTTGCTGAAGTCACCCAGGATAACAGCGACGAATACGGTGTTTCGCAAATCTTTATCGCCATCGAAGTGGATAAATTGATCGACGGCCCCACCCGCGATGCCAAGCTGCAACGCATCATGGATTATGTTACTACCGCTGAACGCGCCGATGAAAACCAGGCCATTCGCTTACCCGGCCACGAATTTACCACCCTGCTGGCAGAAAACCGCCGTAACGGTATTACCGTTGATGACAGCGTATGGGCAAAAATCCAGGCGTTATAAGGAGATAAGCCATGATTTTTGGACATATCGCGCAGCCTAACCCGTGCCGTTTGCCCGCTGCTATTGAAAAGGCGCTCGATTTTCTGCGCGCCACTGATTTCAACGTCCTGGAGTCGGGCGTTGTCGAAATCGACGGCAAAAATATTTACGCACAAATTATCGACTTAACGACGCGTGCAGTAGAGGAAAACCGTCCGGAAGTGCATCGTCGGTATATCGATATTCAATTTCTGGCGTGGGGCAAAGAGAAAATCGGCATTGCTATTGATACAGGAAATAATAAAGTCAGCGAATCACTATTAGAGCAGCGCGATATTATTTTTTATCACGATAGTGAACATGAATCATTTATAGAAATGATACCGGGTAGCTACGTTATTTTCTTTCCTCAGGATGTTCATCGACCAGGCTGTATTCTGCAAACAGCCTCTGAGATACGAAAAGTTGTGGTTAAAGTCGCATTAACGGCGCTAAATTAATCGAATAATCGTCTACGCCAGAACGCCTGGGTAATGTTATTGCTCTAACTATATTAATAATTCAGGTTGCTGCACATGCAACTTGAATTATGACAAACATAGCCTCAAGGAATAGCTATGAAAAAAATACTTGAAGCAATACTGGCGATTAATCTCGCCGTACTTTCCTGTATTGTGTTTATAAACATTATTTTAAGATATGGTTTTCAGACAAGTATTTTATCTGTAGATGAATTGTCGCGTTATTTATTTGTCTGGTTAACCTTTATTGGCGCGATTGTGGCTTTTATGGATAACGCCCACGTTCAGGTCACCTTTTTGGTGGAGAAACTCTCCCCCGCGTGGCAGCGGCGAGTCGCTCTGGTTACCCATTCCTTAATCTTATTTATTTGTGGCGCTCTGGCCTGGGGCGCAACGCTAAAAACAATTCAGGACTGGAGCGATTATTCACCGATCCTCGGCTTGCCCATCGGCCTGATGTATGCCGCTTGTCTGCCCACCAGCCTCGTTATCGCATTCTTTGAGCTGCGCCTTTTATATCAACTCATCACGCGTAGCAATTCTCTAACGCCGCCACCGCAAGGAGCTTAATCATGGCTGTGCTGATTTTTCTGGGCTGCCTGTTGGGTGGCATTGCTATCGGTTTGCCTATTGCCTGGTCGCTACTGTTGTGCGGGGCGGCGCTTATGTTCTGGCTGGATATGTTTGATGTCCAGATCATGGCGCAAACGCTGGTAAACGGTGCTGACAGCTTCTCCCTGCTGGCGATTCCGTTCTTTGTACTGGCGGGTGAAATCATGAATGCGGGCGGCTTATCAAAACGCATTGTTGACCTGCCGATGAAACTGGTGGGGCATAAACCAGGCGGGTTGGGCTACGTCGGCGTGCTGGCGGCTATGATTATGGCGAGCCTTTCCGGTTCTGCTGTTGCGGATACCGCCGCCGTTGCCGCGCTACTGGTGCCGATGATGCGCAGCGCTAACTACCCGGTCAACCGTGCTGCGGGGCTGATTGCCTCTGGCGGGATTATCGCGCCAATTATTCCCCCTTCCATTCCGTTTATTATCTTCGGTGTTTCCAGCGGATTATCCATCAGTAAGTTGTTTATGGCGGGCATTGCCCCAGGCATTATGATGGGCGCAACGCTGATGCTCACATGGTGGTGGCAGGCCAGTCGTCTTAATTTACCCCGTCAGCAAAAAGCAACGAAACGAGAAATCTGGCAATCTTTTGTTTCCGGTATCTGGGCGCTATTTCTTCCGGTCATTATTATTGGCGGCTTTCGCTCCGGTCTGTTTACCCCTACCGAAGCCGGGGCCGTTGCTGCTTTCTATGCGTTGTTTGTCGCCACAGTTATTTACCGTGAAATGACCTTCGCCACACTTTGGCATGTACTTATTGGCGCAGCGAAAACGACCTCAGTGGTGATGTTTCTGGTGGCCTCGGCACAAGTTTCCGCCTGGCTGATCACCATTGCTGAACTGCCGATGATGGTTTCTGATTTACTGCAACCGCTGGTCGATTCACCGCGTCTGCTGTTTATCGTCATTATGGTGGCTATCCTGATTGTCGGCATGGTCATGGATTTAACGCCGACGGTATTAATTCTTACCCCGGTATTAATGCCTTTAGTTAAAGAGGCAGGAATCGATCCGATTTATTTCGGTGTCATGTTTATCATCAATTGCTCAATCGGCTTAATTACACCGCCTATCGGTAATGTGCTTAACGTTATTTCAGGGGTGGCAAAACTCAAATTCGATGATGCAGTCAGAGGCGTTTTCCCTTACGTCCTGGTTTTATATTCCTTATTAGCCTTATTTGTTTTTATTCCCGATCTCATCATCCTCCCGTTGAAATGGATTAATTAAAAGGAAAATATAATGAAATTACGCTCTGTAACCTACGCATTATTCATTGCTGGCCTCGCTGCATTCAGTACGTCTTCGCTGGCGGCACAATCATTACGTTTCGGTTATGAAACTTCACAAACCGACTCACAACATATTGCAGCGAAAAAATTTAATGAATTATTACAGGAGAGAACCAAAGGTGAGCTGAAATTAAAATTGTTCCCGGACAGTACTCTCGGCAACGCGCAAGCGATGATCAGCGGCGTGCGTGGCGGCACTATTGATATGGAGATGTCTGGCTCGAATAACTTTGCCGGATTATCACCAGTGATGAACCTGCTTGATGTCCCGTTCCTGTTCCGCGATACCGCCCACGCGCATAAAACGCTCGACGGCAAAGTCGGCGATGAACTGAAGGCCTCCCTTGAAGGTAAGGGACTGAAAGTACTGGCCTACTGGGAAAACGGCTGGCGCGATGTCACCAACTCACGCCAGCCAGTTAAAACACCTGCCGACCTGAAAGGGCTGAAAATACGCACCAACAATAGCCCGATGAATATCGCCGCATTTAAAGTATTTGGCGCTAACCCTATCCCGATGCCGTTTGCCGAAGTCTATACCGGACTGGAAACACGCACTATCGACGCTCAGGAACATCCCATCAACGTCGTCTGGTCGGCAAAATTTTATGAAGTGCAGAAGTACCTTTCTCTGACGCACCATGCCTATTCCCCGCTTTTGGTGGTGATCAACAAAGCGAAGTTTGATGGCTTAAGCCCGGAGTTCCAGCAAGCGCTAATTTCATCTGCGCAAGAAGCGGGTAATTACCAGCGCAAATTGGTCGCCGAAAATCAGCAAAAAATCATCGATGGCATGAAAGACGCGGGCGTAGAAGTCATCACCGAACTTGATCGCAAAGCCTTTAGCGACGCACTGGGTACTCAGGTCCGCGACATGTTTGTAAAAGATGTTCCGCAGGGCGCTGACCTGCTGAAAGCCGTGGATGAGGTGCAATAAATCATGACGCAATACTGGCTGGGGTTAGATTGTGGCGGAAGCTGGCTAAAAGCCGGCCTGTATGACCGCGAAGGCCGGGAGGCAGGCGTGCAGCGCCTGCCGCTGTGCGCATTGAGCCCGCAGCCAGGTTGGGCAGAGCGCGATATGGCAGAACTGTGGCAATGCTGCATGGCTGTCATTCGCTCCCTGCTTACCCATTCCAGCGTTAGCGGGGAGCAAATTGTCGGCATCGGTATCTCCGCACAGGGAAAGGGCTTGTTTTTGCTGGATAAAAACGACAAGCCGCTCGGTAACGCCATTTTGTCCTCGGATCGCCGGGCGATGGAAATCGTTCGTCGCTGGCAGGAAGATAGCATCCCGGAAAAACTCTACCCGCTGACCCGACAAACCTTGTGGACCGGGCATCCGGTGTCGCTGTTACGCTGGCTGAAAGAGCACGAACCAGAACGCTACGCGCAAATTGGCTGCGTGATGATGACGCACGACTACCTGCGCTGGTGTTTAACCGGTGTCAAAGGCTGCGAAGAGAGCAATATTTCCGAATCCAATCTCTACAACATGAGTCGCGGGGAATATGACCCGTGCCTCACCGACTGGCTGGGGATCAGTGAAATCAATCACGCCCTGCCGCCTGTTGTTGGATCTGCCGAAATCTGCGGGGAAATCACCGCTCAGACAGCCGCACTGACCGGTCTGAAAGCGGGTACGCCCGTTGTCGGCGGCCTGTTTGATGTGGTTTCTACCGCACTCTGCGCCGGAATCGAAGACGAATTTACCCTCAATGCGGTGATGGGGACCTGGGCGGTGACCAGCGGCATAACCCGCGGTTTAGGTGGCGGTGAAGCGCATCCGTATGTCTATGGCCGCTACGTTAACGACGGTGAATTTATCGTTCACGAAGCCAGCCCTACCTCTTCCGGCAATCTCGAATGGTTTACCGCGCAGTGGGGAGAAATCTCGTTTGCAGAGATCAACCAGGCTGTTGCCAGCTTACCGAAAGCCGGTGGCGATCTCTTTTTCCTGCCGTTCCTGTACGGCAGCAACGCCGGACTCGAGATGACCAGCGGTTTCTACGGGATGCAGGCCATTCACACCCGCGCACACCTGTTGCAGGCCATTTATGAAGGCGTGGTGTTCAGCCATATGACCCATCTCAACCGGATGCGCGAACGTTTTACTGATGTGCACACCCTGCGCGTCACTGGCGGCCCGGCGCATTCCGATGTCTGGATGCAAATGCTGGCGGACGTCAGCGGGCTGCGTATCGAACTGCCGCAGGTGGAAGAAACCGGCTGCTTTGGTGCGGCACTTGCCGCCCGCGTCGGCACCGGAGTTTATCGCGATTTCAGCGAAGCCCAACGTGATTTACAGCACCCAGTACGCACCCTGCTGCCGGATATGACCGCACATCAGCTTTACCAACAAAAATACCAACGCTATCAGCATCTCATTGCCGCACTTCAGGGCTTTCACGCCCGCATCAAGGAGCACACATTATGAGCCGACCACTTCTGCAACTGGCCCTCGACCACTCATCACTTGAAGCCGCACAGCGCGACGTTACGCTGTTAAAAGACAGCGTCGATATCGTCGAAGCGGGCACCATTCTCTGTTTAAACGAAGGGCTTGGCGCGGTGAAAGCCTTGCGCGAACAGTGCCCGGACAAAATCATCGTTGCTGACTGGAAGGTCGCCGATGCTGGTGAAACGCTCGCGCAACAGGCGTTTGGCGCAGGCGCTAACTGGATGACCATCATCTGCGCTGCGCCGCTCGCGACGGTAGAAAAAGGCCACGCAATGGCGCAAAGCTGCGGTGGTGAAATCCAGATAGAGCTTTTTGGTAACTGGACGCTGGACGACGCCCGCGACTGGCATCGTATTGGCGTGCGGCAGGCCATTTATCATCGTGGCCGTGACGCGCAAGCCAGCGGGCAACAGTGGGGCGAAGCCGATCTGGCACGCATGAAGGCGCTTTCCGATATCGGCCTTGAGCTTTCCATTACCGGCGGGATTACGCCTGCTGACCTGCCGCTGTTTAAAGATATCCGCGTGAAAGCGTTTATTGCCGGGCGGGCGCTGGCAGGCGCAGCAAATCCGGCACAGGTAGCTGCCGACTTCCATGCGCAAATCGACGCTATCTGGGGAGGCGCACGTGCGTAATCATCCGTTAGGGATTTATGAAAAAGCACTGGCGAAAGATCTCTCCTGGCCGGAGCGGCTGGTGCTGGCGAAAAGCTGTGGCTTTGATTTTGTCGAAATGTCGGTGGATGAAACTGACGAGCGACTGTCGCGCCTTGACTGGAGCGCCGCACAAAGGACTTCGCTGGTTGCCGCGATGATCGAAACGGGCGTTGGGATCCCGTCGATGTGCCTGTCCGCACATCGTCGTTTTCCCTTTGGTAGCCGTGACGACGCGGTACGCCAGCGAGCACGGGAGATCATGAGTAAAGCAATTCGTCTGGCGCGCGATCTCGGTATTCGCACCATTCAACTGGCGGGCTACGACGTCTATTACGAAGCCCATGACGAAGGCACGCAGCAACGTTTTGCCGAAGGGCTGGCGTGGGCGGTTGAACAGGCAGCCGCCGCGCAGGTGATGCTGGCGGTGGAGATTATGGATACCGCGTTTATGAACTCCATCAGCAAATGGAAAAAATGGGACGAGATACTCGCTTCGCCGTGGTTCACTGTTTACCCGGACGTCGGCAACCTTAGCGCGTGGGGCAATGATGTTCCCGCCGAACTGAAACTGGGCATTGACCGTATCGCCGCGATCCACCTGAAAGATACCCAGCCAGTGACCGAGCATAGCCCCGGACAGTTCCGTGATGTGCCATTTGGCGAAGGCTGCGTCGATTTCGTTGGTATCTTCAAAACGCTGCATGAACTGAACTATCGCGGATCATTTCTGATTGAGATGTGGACCGAAAAAGCCAAAGAGCCGGTGCTGGAGATTATTCAGGCACGGCGCTGGATTGAAGCGCGTATGCAGGAGGCCGGATTTATATGTTAGAACAACTGAAAGCCGATGTACTGGCGGCAAATCTGGCGCTTCCCGCTCACCATCTGGTGACGTTTACCTGGGGCAATGTCAGTGCGGTAGACGAGACGCGGCAATGGATGGTAATTAAGCCTTCCGGCGTCGAGTACGACGTGATGACCGCCGACGATATGGTGGTGGTTGAGATAGCCAGCGGCAAGGTGGTGGAAGGTAGCAAAAAGCCCTCGTCCGATACGCCAACGCATCTGGCGCTTTATCGTCGCTATGCAGAAATTGGCGGTATTGTGCATACCCACTCGCGCCACGCCACCATCTGGTCGCAGGCCGGGCTGGATCTCCCCGCCTGGGGTACCACGCACGCCGATTATTTCTATGGCGCAATCCCCTGCACGCGACAGATGACCGCAGCGGAGATTAACGGCGAGTATGAATACCAGACCGGCAAAGTGATCATTGAAACCTTCGAAGAACGTGGCAGGAGTCCGGCACAAATCCCGGCGGTGCTGGTGCATTCTCACGGCCCGTTCGCCTGGGGTAAAAACGCCGCCGATGCGGTGCATAATGCCGTGGTACTCGAAGAGTGCGCCTATATGGGCCTGTTCTCGCGCCAGCTTGCGCCGCAGCTTCCTGCGATGCAAAACGAACTTCTGGATAAGCATTACCTGCGTAAGCATGGGGCCAATGCCTATTACGGGCAGTAATCTCTCAGACCGGGGCTTCATTGCCCCGGCACTACGAATTGATATGTTCCTTACTGTAACGTCGCTTCCACGCAGCTGGCGTTAAACCGGTGTGTTTGCGAAAAATCTGTCGGAAATAGCCAACGTCATTAAACCCGCACAACGCCGCCACTTCCGTGAGCGATCGCGCTTCGCTAATTAACAGCTTTTCGGCTTCGCGCACCCGCTGGCGGTGGATTGCTTCTGTTAACGTCAGATGAAACACCCGCCGATAGACGCGCCCAAGATAATCGGCATTGCAGTACAGCTCGCGGGCTAAAAGCGCAGTGGAAAGCGGGCGATGATATTGCGTGCGGATCAGTTTCTGCGCTTTCCAGGCAAGCGTGGTACCTGCGGCATCGGCCTGTTCATCAAGACGCGCGTCACGGGTGAGTTGCTGCAAAATCAGCAGCACAATAAACTCCAGCGCCGGAGTGCGTTGATGCTTTTCCTGTTCGCTTAAGAACTGGCGAAACAGGGCCACCAGCGCCTGCGGATCGGCAACCTTCGTTTGTTGCGGCACGCTAAGATGAGTGAGCCAGCGCGGGTCGCTATCCGGCGCTTTAACCTCAAAATGCAGCCAGTAAAATTTGAGATCGGCGGGAAAATCCTCTACCCCAACATGCTGTCGGTTCGGCCAGAGCAATAAACTCTCTCCCGCATCAACCTGAAATATCTGCTCTTCTTCCTGAATCGTTAATCGACCTTTTTCGACAAAGATAATTTCCCATGACTCCAGCCGCCTTGCCGGATGCCTCCCTACGCCACGGGAAATAAATAATCCACCATTTTGCACTTTAATCGGTAACGTCATGGATAATTCGAGCATTGATATGTAATTTCCCGCTTATTCATTAATGATTAAACACATTACCTTTTGATTATTAATCAAAAACATTAATTTCACCTGATCCAATTCACACTTTTAAATTCAGGTCGGAATCGTCACCTTTTTTTACTCTTTTCTCGCCTTGTTGATATTCCCGTTCACGGCAGAATTAATCATGTCATTTCAATAAAACTAAAAATTGCTCCCTATGCACGAGGAATATCTATGACCTCTACACCGATTACTACCGCTGATATCGCTAAAGGTAAAATTGACGATGCGTTATCTGTACGGGAAAAAATAGGCTACGGCCTGGGTGACGCAGGCGGCACCGTAATAACTTGCCTGATCATGAACTTTCTCACCTTTTTCTACACCGACGTTTTTGGCTTAACTCCGGCGCTGGTCGGCACGCTGTTTATTGCACTGCGCGTGTTTGATGCCATCTCCGACCCGGTGATGGGCGTCATTGCCGACCGGACGCAAAGTCGCTGGGGGCGCTTTCGTCCGTGGCAGTTGTGGATTGCCATTCCCATCGGCATTATCGGCATCCTGACGTTCACCGTGCCAGATGCCAGCATGGGAGTAAAAATCGCCTGGGCGTTCGGCACTTACCTGCTCCTTTCAGTCGGTTATACCGCCATCAACGTGCCGTACTGCGCGCTGATCAACACCATGACCACCCGCCACAATGAAGTGATCTCCTGCCAGTCCTGGCGATTCGTTCTCTGCGGCGTAGCGGGATTTCTGGTTTCGGTTGGCCTGCCGTGGATGGTAGATCTCTTCGGTCAGGGTAATGCCGCGCGCGGCTATCAACTGGGCGTCGGCGTGCTGTGCGCCATCGCTGTGGTGATGTTCCTGTGCTGTTTCTTCTGGGTTCGTGAACGGGTGCCACTCTCCACAATGGGGAAATTTACCCTGCGCGAACATCTTGCCGGGCTGCGAAACAACGACCAACTGCTGCTGATGCTGGTCATGTCTTTCCTGCTGATTAACGTCTTTAATATTCGCGGCGGTGGGTATATGTACTTCATTACCTACGTCTTACAAGGCAGTACGGGCTACACGTCGCTGTTCTTCACTATGGTCACCTTCGCCTCCATTATCGGCTCGGTGATTGTCAGCCCGTTAACGCGACGTTTCGATACCGTCAAAATTTACTACTACACCAACCTGCTCCTCGCCGCGCTGGCGGTGTTGATGTGGTTCCTGCCTTCTGGCCCGGCTTATCAAACGCTGTGGCTGGCGGTGATCCTTGGTAATGGCGTGATTCTTGGCTTCACATTGCCATTGCACTTCTCATTGATGGCCTTTGCCGATGACTACGGCGAGTGGAAAACCCGCGTACGTTCTTCCGGCATGAACTTCGCCTTCAATCTGTTTTTCATCAAGCTGGCCTGGGCCTCCAGCGCCGGGATCATCAGCCTGCTGTTTATTTTTGTCGCCTACCAGCCAGGCGTGGAAAACCAGACCGCCAGTTCGCTTGGCGGGATCGCGGCGATGGAAACATTGCTGCCTGCGCTGTTCCACCTGCTGCTGGCGATGGCGATCCGCTTTTGCAAACTCAATAACCCTATGATGTCACGCATTGCTAGCGACCTGCGTCAGCGTCATGTACAGCCTTAAGGAGCACAAGATGAACATTTCGGAAGTCGATCTGCATAAACTGACGGTCAGCGATCCGTTCCTCGGTCAGTACCAACAACTGGTCCGCGACGTGGTGATTCCTTATCAGTGGGATGCCTTGAACGATCGTATCCCAGAAGCGGAACCCAGCCATGCGATTGAAAACTTTCGCATTGCCGCAGGACTGCAAGACGGTGAATTTTACGGGATGGTGTTTCAGGACAGCGACGTCGCCAAATGGCTGGAAGCGGTAGCCTGGTCGCTGTGCCAGAAGCCGGATGCCGAACTGGAAAAAACTGCTGACGAGGTAATCGAACTGGTCGCTTCCGCCCAGTGCGAAGATGGCTATCTCAATACTTACTTTACGGTAAAAGCGCCCAAAGAACGCTGGAGCAATCTGGCGGAGTGTCATGAACTTTACTGCGCCGGTCATCTGATTGAAGCCGGAGTCGCCTTCTTCCAGGCCACGGGCAAGCGGCGCTTGCTGGAAGTGGTTTGCCGTCTGGCCGATCATATCGACAGCGTATTTGGTCCAGGTGAAAGTAAGTTACACGGTTATCCTGGTCACCCGGAAATTGAACTGGCACTAATGCGCCTGTATGAAGTGACCGAAGAGCCGCGCTACCTGGCGCTGACGAACTATTTTGTCGAACAGCGTGGTGCGCAACCGCACTATTACGACCAGGAATATGAAAAGCGCGGGCAGACCTCGCACTGGCACACCTACGGCCCGGCGTGGATGGTGAAAGACAAAGCCTACAGCCAGGCACATTTGCCCATCGCACAGCAGCAAACCGCCATTGGTCACGCGGTACGTTTTGTCTACCTGATGACCGGCGTCGCGCATCTCGCGCGTTTAAGTCACGATGAAAGCAAGCGTCAGGACTGCCTGCGGCTGTGGAACAATATGGCCCAGCGTCAGTTATATATTACCGGCGGCATTGGCTCACAAAGCAGCGGCGAAGCGTTCAGCAGCGATTACGATCTGCCGAATGACACGGTATACGCCGAAAGCTGTGCTTCCATCGGCCTGATGATGTTCGCCCGGCGAATGCTGGAAATGGAAGGCGACAGTCAATATGCCGATGTGATGGAGCGCGCACTGTACAACACCGTGCTCGGCGGCATGGCGCTGGATGGCAAACATTTCTTCTATGTGAATCCGCTGGAAGTACATCCAAAATCGCTGAAATTCAACCATATCTACGATCACGTTAAGCCGATCCGCCAGCGTTGGTTTGGTTGCGCTTGTTGTCCGCCAAATATCGCCCGCGTGCTAACCTCGATTGGTCATTATCTCTACACGCCGCGTGAAGATGCGTTGTATATCAACATCTACGCAGGAAACAGCATGGAAGTGCCGGTAGAAAATGGCACGCTGCGTCTGCGGGTTAGCGGAAACTATCCGTGGCAGGAACAGGTGACAATTGCGGTTGAATCGCCCCAGCCGGTGCGTCATACGCTGGCTTTACGTCTGCCGGACTGGTGCACACAGCCGCAGATTACATTGAATGGGGAAGAGGTCGAGCAGGATATTCGTAAAGGGTATTTGCACATTACCCGCGAATGGCAGGAGGGCGACACGCTGAATCTGACTTTGCCAATGCCGATACGTCGCGTTTACGGTAACCCGCTGGTGCGTCACGTCGCCGGAAAAGTGGCGATTCAGCGCGGCCCGCTGGTGTATTGCCTGGAACAGGCCGACAACGGCGAGTCACTGCATAACCTGTGGCTGCCCGCCGATGCGCCATTTACGACATTTGAAGGTAATGGATTGTTCCGCCATAAGATCTTAATCCAGGCACCGGGTTACCGGTATGAACAGAGCAATCCAGAGCAGCAACCGCTGTGGCATTACGACAGCGCGCCAGCCAAACGCCAGCCGCAAACTCTGACATTTATCCCGTGGTTTAGCTGGGCTAACCGGGGTGAAGGCGAAATGCGGATCTGGGTGAATGAGGAAAAGCATTGCCATCCGTAGGTTGGATAAGGCGCTCGCGCCGCATCCAACGTAGGGTGCACATTGCCTGATGCGACGCTTAACGCGTCTTATCAAGCCTGAAGGTCAGTGCGAGAGCGTAGGCCAGCCGCACCGACATCCACCGGTAAATTAAAAACGCCAGCTCACGCCGGTGACAAAGGTAAAACTCTCATTACGATCAATCATCGGGCTGTCGGTAATCTCTTCCGGCAGCTCGCTGTATCCGGCACTCGCCATCAATACGATGTGCTCTCCTATCGGGTATTTTGCCGTCAGGCTGACATAGGGCACCCAGGCATCCTGCGCGGAATAACTTGCCAGACCGCTACGACGGGACTCACTCTCTGAAATGCCATAGTAATAGTCACTGAAATTCTCGTCATAATAGAGAACGCCCAGTGCAGGTGTCAGCGACAGGCGACCTATCTGCATTTTGTGAAATACCGATAGCTCCCCCACCCAGCCGTTGCTGTTATCCAGAACGTCCGCAGCCGCAGAGGCTTTCACGGTTCCCCAACGCTCGTGGTGATACCAGGCAACCCCCGCCATAGCCTTACTATCACGCTTATCAAGCTGTTGCATGGCATGATCGTCATTATCTGCAGGGTCAAATTCCAGCGGCATCCAGGATGCGGTCAGGCTAAGTTCATTTTTTTCACTTTGCGACAGAATAAAACCTAACGTGGTCTGACGAACATAAAAAGAATCACCTTCATAACTAATCAGCGGAATTGCCTTTGTATTTTCATTATAACCACGATAAGGCGATTCATTATAAGCTGCACCAGCACCAATGGATAATTCAGAAGCAGTAGCGCTTGCCATAAAAGGCAACGTAAATAACGCCACAATATTGCGGTTAATTAACATGTCCGGTATTCCATTTTAAAATAAGATAAAAAAGAGTCGGCATAATAATGCTTACAATTTCTCCGGTGCAAGATTCATATTTATATAGTAATATATAAAATTATATATAATTGGGCTGTTGCGATGACAAAATTACAACTTAAGTACCGGGAGTTAAAAATTATCTCGGTAATCGCTGCCAGTGAAAATATCAGCCATGCCGCGACTGTACTTGGATTCGCACAGGCCAACGTCAGCAAATATCTTGCTGATTTTGAATCAAAAGTAGGTTTAAAAGTCTTTGACCGAACCACCCGGCAGCTGATGCTCACACCTTTTGGTACCGCGCTGTTACCGTACATCAACGACATGCTGGACAGAAACGAGCAACTTAATAATTTTATTGCAGATTATAAGCATGAGAAACGTGGTCGGGTC
Source organism: Escherichia sp. MOD1-EC5189 (assembly GCF_002966045.1). Lineage (NCBI taxonomy): Bacteria > Pseudomonadati > Pseudomonadota > Gammaproteobacteria > Enterobacterales > Enterobacteriaceae > Escherichia > Escherichia sp. MOD1-EC5189. The sequence continues at coordinate 35,500 of NZ_PTRX01000012.1, forward strand.
ACCATCTACGCCCCAACCGGCATAATTACCTATTTATCCAAACATGTTATCGATAAAATTAAAGATATCGGTGATATCACCTTATCGCTAAAAACCTGCAATCTTGAGCGTAATGCCTTTTATGAAGGTGTCGAATTTCCCGATGATTGTGATGTTTTAATCAGCTATGCTCCACCAAAAGATGAATCGCTGGTTGCCAGTTTTATTACGCAATATGCCGTAACCGCTTATGCCAGTCAGCGCTATCTTGAGAAACATCCCATTAGCCGTCCTGACGAACTCGAACATCACTCCTGTATTTTGATCGACTCGATGATGATCGACGACGCGAATATCTGGCGCTTCAACGTCGCCGGGAGTAAAGAGGTGCGGGATTATCGCGTGAAGGGAAATTACGTTTGCGACAACACGCAATCGGCGCTGGAGCTGGCACGAAATCACCTGGGGATTGTGTTTGCGCCAGACAAAAGTGTGCAGAGCGACCTGCAAGACGGCACGCTGGTGCCCTGCTTTCAGCAACCGTATGAATGGTGGCTGGATCTGGTGGCTATCTTCCGTAAACGGGAATACCAGCCCTGGCGGGTCCAGTATGTGCTGGATGAAATGCTGCGTGAAATTCGCCACCAGCTTGCTCAGTCGCAGCAACTGCGGCCTGAACAAGCGGCGGAAAGCGAAGATTAATGATCGAGATAAAGGTAATGCACCCAACTGGTCATGCGTAACAGCACTTTGCGCATCACCGAGACATGGCTGAAATGATCAGAGTAAACCGCCACCTGGGCGTAAATACCGTCTGGTAAAGCGCTCAACTCAGTGTGCTCATCCAGTTCAATGGTCGCGATAACGCCATCTGAACCCGGTGCTGTGTTTAACGTCTGTAAGGTGCCGGTCGACTGATAAGCTCCGCCGGGAACAGCTGGACTAATGGCTGCCAGCTTACCGCTGAATACCTTACCTGGCAGAGCATTAAACACCACTTCCGCATCATCGCCGGGAGCCAGTCGCAGCAAGGAGTTCTGACGGAACTGCGCCACAATTTGTCGTTTCTGATCGGGTATAAACACCATCACAGGACGTAGCGGCAGCGATGCGGCATAGGTACCCGGACGAATCAGCACTTGGGTCACATAACCATCGCTCGGCGCACGCACTATCGTCTGCTCAAGGTTATATTTTGCTTCCGCGAGCTGCGCTTTCAGGCTGGCGATTTGAGAATGTTCACCCAACACCAGGCTATCCAGCTGGCTCTGGATCTGTTTTTGTTCCGCCGCCGATGACTTTACGGAGGCTTCCTGCGCCAGATAATTTTGCCGCGCCACATCAATATCGCGTTCTGAAAACGGGTTTACTTTCGCCTGGCTGCCGCGTGCGTAACGCTGGTACTCTTTAGCGAATTTATCCCGCGTGGCCTTTGCCTGCTGAGTATTCGCCGCCATCTCATCTAACTCTGCGCCCAACGCCCGCTGTTTATGTTCTGCGGTAACGATATCCGCCATCAGCCGATCCACCCGCGCCTGATAACGCGTCGGGTCCAGTCGAAATAGCACCTCACCTTTTTTAATCAGCGTATTTTTCTTGTCCGTCACTTCGATCACCACGCCTGTCACCTGCGGGACAACAGGAATAGAAATAACCGCTTTTTGCGCTTTAAAGGTATACGGATGGTTATAGTTCATTAACAGAATTAGACCGCTGACAATAAATATGCCACCCAGGGCCGCGGTGGGAATGGTCCATTTATTTACAGGAATTTTGAAGATCTTAAACATTGCCCATGCGAAAGCCACATAGGTCAAAATAATCAGTAAATCCATAAGTATTACTCGGCAGAAGAGAATTTGATGTCGGCGAGCTGTTTCTCCAGCCCGGCAATACGCTGTTGTAGTTGCACAACGGAGGAGTCATGGTTTTGCATTCCCCATCCCCGCTCCGGGCGGTAAAGCGTGGCCCAAATCCACAAAAATGGCCAGATAACATGCAGCGTAAAAAGACTCACCCAACCAGCAACATGAATGGCGTCGGCATGAGGATGATTACGTTTTTTAGCAATCAGGTAGGGAATATCATGTAAAATAATAATCCCATAGAATATCACCAGAAATACAAAAATAAGCACTCCCAGTGCAAAATAGTCCAGGAACATATTTCCCTCAGAGAATATAAAAAAGAACAATTAACGCATATTATGAAATGCCATGATGCAGTGCAATTTCCTTATTTATATAACGACATATTATTTTTTATATACTTTCTGAAGTGTGCTACCTGGCTTTTCAACAGGTCGAGGTTTATCATATTGAAATAATGGAACTATTGACCAAACTAATGAATAACCCCAGTAAAACATCCACAGTACAGATAAAGCGTATTAAACCTTCAATTATCTACCGTTTATTGCTGATTGGCCTCGGAACACCAATGGTGATTTACGGTCTGGTTTGCGGCATTTTAGGCATGTTTGGCTACGATCAGGTGAGATGGAACGACACCGTGATCCACGGCCTGCTGGCCCTGCCTGCGGGATTGCTTGCAGGCCTGTCAGTCAGTGTGTTCCTCACCGTGGTGATTGGCACCATCGCTTGTTTTGGTCTGTGGCTGTACAGCCTGGTCCGCCCGCTAACCATCGAAACGCGAGATTAAACGCCCGGCAATACACGCCGGGCAGCTTCCGCCAGAAACGCACTTCTGTTGGCGTAGTCTGGGTTATTGCGCACGTAGGTATCAATCTTGTTCAGTAATCTTTTCGGCATCGTAATATTGATACGTTCAGCCCGACCTTCGAACTGATTCATATTGATATCCACCAGCAACCATTGCCCGCCAATAAAGTCCTGCGCACGCTGGACCAGATGTGTTTCCACAGAGCCTGGAAGCGGCAACTCTTCATTCATCTCGCATAAGGTTTCGAAGTGCGCGACCAGTGCACTTCGCGCATCCTGGAAAGCGTTGTCCAGCGTATCACCAGCAAAATAACAGCCTGGAACATCAGGGAAAAAACCACTGGCGCTGCCGTCAGGATCACTGTGGATATAGGCGGGATAAAACATATTGCCTCCTGAAATTTTAAAATGTTAAACCAGCCTGACGCCCAATTTGCGCCAGCGTACCGGGCTTAATATCTTTTTTAGGGTGCGGAACCGTCACCAGACCCGGATGAACAGGGTGGCGGAACTGATGATGACTACCACGGGTTCGAATATGTTCCCAGCCATGCTGCTTCAGGATGGCGATCACGTCTGCACTTTTCACATCCCTGCCCTTCCATGATTATACACACGATACACACACATTTAGCAATAACAATCACGATAGCGCGATTTATATGGGCCGTCAGGGGGATAAAGTTGACTCAGGAATGCCGTTCGGAAGAAGAATAACGGTGTGCAGTAACTTGTTGAAAAGATGTGAGGAGACTCGTAATTAAGTTCAATCAATATTCAGTCATTCAAGACGTAGACATTTGAATTGGTAAAACGCGAAAGCGTCGCATCAGGCAATGAATACCCGATGCGACCAGCTTCTTACATCAGAACAGCCCCAACGGTTTATCCGAGTAGCTCACCAGCAGGCACTTGGTTTGCTGGTAATGCTCAAGCATCATTTTGTGGGTTTCGCGCCCGATACCCGACTGCTTATAGCCACCAAACGCCGCATGTGCCGGGTAAGCGTGATAACAGTTGGTCCACACTCGCCCGGCCTGAATGCCGCGCCCCATCTTATAGGCCAGATTACCGTTGCGGCTCCAGACACCAGCCCCCAGACCATATTGCGTGTCGTTCGCCAGCTCCAGCGCTTCTTCCATCGTTTTGAAGGTGGTTACCGCCAGCACCGGACCAAAAATTTCTTCCTGGAACACGCGCATATTATTCTGACCAAACAGAATCGTCGGTTCGAGGTAGTAGCCGTCTTTCAGTTCGCCTTCCAGCAGCTTGCGCCGCCCACCGGTGAGCACGTCTGCGCCCTCTTTTTTACCGATATCAATGTAGTTGAGGATGGTTTCCAGTTGCCCGTGCGAAACTTGCGCCCCCATTTGCGTCACGCTATCGAGCGGGTTACCGCTGCGAATGCTTTCGACACGGCGGATGGCGCGTTCCATAAAGCGTTCGTAGATAGACTCCTGCACTAAAGCACGGCTTGGACAGGTGCAAACTTCGCCCTGGTTAAAAGCAAACAGTGCAAAGCCTTCCAGCGCTTTATCGAAAAAGGCATCTTCTTCATCCATCACATCAGCAAAGAAGATATTTGGCGACTTGCCGCCCAGCTCTAGGGTTACCGGAATAATATTTTGCGTGGCGTACTGCATAATTTGTTGGCCCACTTCCGTTGAGCCGGTAAACGCCACTTTGGCGATGCGTTTCGAGGTCGCCAGATATTCGCCAATTTCCCCACCAGCGCCGTTAACCACGTTCACCACGCCCGGCGGCAGTAAATCACCAACGATTTCCATTAGCAGCAGTACAGAAAGCGGGGTAAGACGTGCGGGTTTCAGCACCACACAGTTGCCCGCCGCCAACGCGGGAGCCATTTTCCAGCTCGCCATCAACAGCGGGAAGTTCCACGGGATAATCTGCCCCACCACGCCTAACGGTTCGTGGAAGTGATAAGCCACGGTTTCGCTATCCACTTCGCTAATACCGCCTTCCTGCGCCCGAATACACGAGGCAAAATAGCGGAAGTGGTCAATCGCCAGCGGTACATCAGCAGCACTGGTTTCGCGAATGGGTTTGCCGTTATCCCAGGTTTCAGCCGTCGCTAAAAGTTCGAGGTTCTGCTCCATTCGATCGGCAATCTTAAACAGAATCGCCGCGCGATCCTGCACCGAAGTATGCGCCCATTTATCTTTCACTTTATGCGCAGCATCCAGCGCCAGATCGATATCTCGTTTACCCGAAGACGCCACTTCGCACAGTAGCTGCCCGGTCACCGGCGTCAGGTTCTGGTAATACTCGCCGTCGGCGGGCGCGACCCATTCGCCGCCAATAAAGTTGTCATAGCGGGCTTTTAACTTGAGGGGGAAGCCATACTCGCCGGGCTTAATCTGTGCTGAAGGGGGATTATTGGTCATGATCGTCTCCTTGCGGTGTGAGGTATAACAAGGGTAGACGTGACTGGCGAAATCTTCGCCAGCTGGTGATAGCTTTACGACGGCTATCACGAATTTACGGGCAAGGATTACAGAGATAACTAAAACTCTCTCAAAAATCGCAAATTTTGAGAGAGTTGAAAAAATGGCTGACAATTAGCCAGCCATTGTGGGAATGATGATTACATCGCCGCGCGATAAATCGCCACAATTTCTTCGTGAGTTGCCTGAATCGGGTTAGTAAAGCCGCAGGTATCTTTCAGGGCATTGGTCGCCAGTACCGCGAAATCTTCTTCTTTCACGTTCAGGTCACGCAAGCCTGCCGGGATATTCACTTTCTTCGCCAGTTCACGGATGGCATTGATGCACGCTTCTGCACCTTCTGCGTCATTTTTACCTGTCACGTTAACGCCCATGGCAGCAGCGCAGTCACGCAGACGCGCAGCAGCGACTTTGCTGTTGAATACCTGAACGTGTGGCAGCAGAACAGCATTACATACACCGTGTGGCAGGTTGTAGAAACCGCCCAGCTGGTGCGCCATCGCATGAACATAACCCAGAGACGCATTGTTGAACGCCATACCCGCGAGGAACTGAGCGTAAGCCATTGCTTCGCGCGCTTTAGCATTGCTGCCATCTTCAACGGCTAACGGCAGGTTTTCGGCAATCATAGTCACCGCTTTCAGTGCGCAAGCGTCGGTGATCGGCGTGGCGGCAATTGAAACATACGCTTCGATAGCGTGCGTTAAGGCATCCATACCCGTTGCAGCGGTCAGTGACTTCGGCATACCGATCATCAGAGAGGAGTCATTGACAGAAAGCAGCGGAGTTACATGTTTATCAACAATCGCCATTTTGATGTGACGTGCTTCATCGGTGATGATGCAAAAACGGGTCATTTCTGATGCAGTACCCGCCGTGGTGTTGATGGCGATCATCGGCAACTGCGGTTTTGCAGAGCGGTCAACGCCTTCATAATCGCGGATGTCGCCGCCGTTAGCTGCAACCAGCGCAATACCTTTTGCACAGTCGTGCGGAGAACCACCGCCTAAGGAAATCACGCTATCGCAATTATTTTCTTTAAGTAATTTCAAACCTGCAGCGACGTTTTCCGTGGTGGGGTTAGGTTGGGTGCCATCATAAATAACGCTAAAAATATTGCGTTCTTCCAGTGCTTTTTGCACATCACCCGCCATACCCAATTTCGTTAACATATTGTCGGTGACAATTAAGGTACGGGTAAATCCATAATCTGCCATCATATTCATTGCATCATTCAATGAATCAGCACCAATAACATTCACGGAAGGAATAAAAAAGGTTGAAGCTGCCATAATACACTCCTGAAAGAGTAAAAAAGGGCCGGCAGCTTACTGAGGATTTTCATTTGAAAATATGATCAACATTACCGTTTATTAAAATATTTTTAATAAAAAGCACGTTACATTCATCAAATAACGTGCTTCCTTAACATTAATAAGAACTTTGTATTAATTCATATTTATTATGAATTAATCGTTCCCTTATTTTTCGGGAAATAATAATGCGTCGCGCAATAAATGATCATTTCCACGGCGACGCGTAAAGCCAATACGGTCAAAATATTCCAGAATTTGAATTGCCAGCTTTCGGCCTACACCTAAGCGATCGCGGAAATCCGCCGCGCAGGTTGAACCACATTCCTGATCGAGATCGCGGATCATATTGGCAAATTCGACAATCCGATCGTTACGGTAATAACGATCTTTGACGATCGCAGTGATTATCCCCTGTTGGGCCGCCTGGCGTAGCGTCAAACGCATTGCCTGCTCGTCGGTTCCCGTCTCTTTTGCCAGGTCACGCACCCACCACGGCTCGTCACCAAACAGCGGCTCTGCTTTTTGCCAGATGGCCTGCTGCTCTTCGCTGAATCCCGCTTTATGATCCGGCAGATGCAGCCAACCGTGATGACTGAGGATGTCGCCGCTTTCGCGCATCTTTTCAATCAGCAACAGCACCAGCGCTTCATCTTCCATTGGCAACGCCATGCGCCGCAGACGCTCGCGCCCAGGACCTGGTTCATCGCGATGCTGCTCATGATAAGTCGCCAGGGTATCGAGAATTTTCCGCTGCCAACGAGCGGCAACCGGTGCATTCAGCAAGCTGTAACCGGCCTGAATATAGCCCGGTTGCTGCAGCAGTTCACGCATCCCTTCGCCGTTGAGCTGGCGCGCCCAGGCGAAATCAGCAAGGTTAACCGCTCCGCGTTCCAGATGAATAGCTAACGCATCGGCATCGCTCTGCGCCTGTGCAAGAGACGCCAGCCATTGCAGATATTCCGGCTTACGTTTACCGCGACGCGGCGGGTTAAGCATCACCACGCGCGCCCCCGCCAGCGTGTTGCGGGCCGAGATATCGCGTAGCACTAAGCGATCGTTATCTACCAGCCACAGCGGCGTGTCGAACACCAACTCGGCAAGGTTATCTTCCAGCAGCGAAACGCGTCCCGTAACGTGGCTGGCGGCGTGGTGAATATGCAGCGGCTGCCACTGGGTCAACGGTGTATGAGTTTGAAGCTCGACTATCACCCGCGTAAACGGCTCCGGCGGCGCATCGGCAAGCAACCAGTCCCCACGGTTAATCTGTTCTTTTTCCGCATCACCCGCGATGTTAAGCGCAATACGCTGCCCGGCATGAGCTGCATTTGTTGGCTGATTTTGCGCATGCAGCGCACGCACGCGCATCGGTTTATTTACACCAGTCAGCCAGAGTGAATCGCCTACCTTCACTTCCCCACTTAACGCCGTACCGGTGACGACCAGCCCGGCACCTTTTACGGTAAAAGCACGGTCGATAGCGAGGCGGAAGCTATGTTGGCTGGCGTGTTCACGTTCTGGTAACTGAAGCAGATGCTCGCGCAGGGCATCAATTCCCCGGCCTTCGGTTGCTGCGGTGATAAACAGTTTTGCCTCAGCAAAACCGTATTCCCGCAGCACCTCCTTTACCTGGCGTTCAACCTCATCAACACGCGCTTCGTCCACGCGATCGGCTTTGGTCAGCGCCACTGTCAGCATCGGGTTACCGGTCAGCTGCAAAATCGCCAGATGCTCACGAGTCTGTGCCATCACGCCGTCATCGCACGCCACCACCAACAGCGCGTGATCGATTCCCCCGACGCCCGCCAGCATGTTGGAAAGAAATTTTTCATGGCCGGGAACGTCGATAAAACCAGGCACGCGACCATCTGACTGCGGCCAGTAGGCATAGCCGAGATCGATGGTCATACCGCGCTTTTTTTCTTCCGGCAGACGGTCGGCATTTACGCCAGTAATCGCCTGCAATAAGGTCGTTTTGCCGTGGTCAACGTGTCCGGCAGTCGCAATAATCATTTCAACAACATCTCCAAAAACCGTTGCTCATCTTCAAGGCAGCGTAAATCCAGCCACAATCGTCCGTCATAAATACGACCAATCACCGGCACTGGCAATTCACGCCAGCGGGCGGCTAATGACTCAAGGTGGCTACCGCGTCCATCATGGGGTGTAAACGTTAATGCCGCGCTCGGCAGGCGATCAACCGGCAGCGAACCACTGCCAATCTGCGAAAGACATGGCATAACCTGTACCGCAAACTCCGCGCCGTAATGTGCGGCAAGGGGGGCCTGTAAACGTTGTGCCTGGATTTGAATGACCTCTGCGCTGCGGGTAAGCAGACGCAGGGTCGGTAATTTTTCACTCAGCGCCTCAGGGTGTAAATAAAGACGCAACGTGGCTTCCAGCGCCGCGAGGGTCATTTTATCCGCGCGTAATGCACGCTTCAGCGGATGGCTTTGCAGGCGGGCGATCATCTCTTTTTTACCAACAATAATTCCTGCCTGCGGTCCGCCTAACAGCTTGTCGCCGGAGAAGCTCACCAGACTGACGCCCGCCGCAATCAACTCCTGCGGCATTGGCTCTTTCGGCAAACCGTACTGGCTAAGATCGACCAGCGAGCCACTGCCTAAATCCGTCACCACTGGAACATCCAGCTCTTTGCCGAGCGCCACCAGTTCAGCTTCATCTATCGCTTTGGTGAACCCCTGAATGCTGTAGTTACTGGTATGTACTTTCATCAACAGCGCGGTATTTTCATTCACCGCCTGGCGATAATCATTAGCGTGCGTGCGATTGGTGGTCCCCACTTCGTGTAGGGTGCAGCCCGCCTGACGCATGACATCAGGAATACGAAACGCGCCGCCAATCTCCACCAGTTCGCCGCGAGATACCACCACCTCTTTCCCGCTGGCAGTGGCCGCCAACATCAATAACACCGCCGCCGCATTGTTATTAACGATACAGGCATCTTCCGCTCCCGTAATGCGGCACAGCAGCTGCGCCAGCGCCCGATCGCGATGTCCGCGTCCGGCGTCATCCAGATCGTATTCGAGGGTTACTGGCGAACGCATAGCCTGCGCAACAGCCTCCACCGCGGCTTCCGCCTGTAAAGCTCGCCCAAGGTTGGTATGCAGCACGGTTCCCGTCAGGTTGATCACCGGACGCAGCGCGCTTTGCGCCTCTTTCGTCAACCGGGCATCAACTTCTTGCGCCCAGTTTTCACACCATGCGGGTAGCGTCTGGTTGTCACGAATCACTTCTCGCGCTTCGTCAAGCATCTGACGCAGCAACTCCACCACGCGGGTGTGACCATAGGTATCACGCAAAGAAAGGAAAGAGCTATCGCGCAATAAGCGATCAATAGCCGGAAGTTGACTATAGAGGGAACGCGTTTCGGTTGTCATAGGAAACCTGGTTGATCAAGGCCCTCTCACACGGAGAAGGGCGTTTAACATAACCACGGATTGTAACGTGAGATGGGTCAGGAGGACATATCGCGCATCAAGCCTTTGGCGGTTCGGTGCGAGCAAAACTTTCGCGGCTAAACAGGTTTTCGACCAGTTTGACTAAGTGTGGGCGGTCGACACACCAGCCTGGCGCAACGCGGCGGAAATTGAGATATCCGACGGCACAGGCAATGGCGATAGTCGCCAGATTGACCGTATCGGTTTTGAGCGTGCCATCGACCAGATATCCTTCCAGCACATCCAGACTGCGGTTGATTTTCTCCCGCTGGCGTAACAATTCATCTTCAGACTGCTGCGCCGCCGGACGTGCCTGTTCACGCACCGATACCAGCCCGGCATCCATAATGCCATCCGCCAGCGCCTCAATTTTGCGCACTCGCAACGACTCCAGCGGATCGCGCGGCAACATCGCCGGAGCGACATTCATTAATTCAATATATTCAGCGATGATCGGCGAATCAAACCAACATTCGCCCTCTTCGGTCACCAGCACCGGCACTTTCCCTAACGGGTTAAATTGCGCCACGCCGTTGTCTGCGTTATAGGGCAGTTCATTAATAAATTCGAAAGTTATGCCCTTTTCTAACAACAGAATAGAAAGTTTGCGTACAAACGGGCTGGTGTAGCTACCGACGAGTTTCATTATGTTTCCTTTTTGTTAACAAAATATGAGTATGACCCAAGGTTACAAAAAAGCAGGTGTTATTGATATGAGTGTGATGACAAACGCAAGATGGCCCGATACGTACGCATATCGGGCCTTGTAGATGAAACGATCTTTCGGGTGAGATTCTAAATATTAGAATGTATAGCGGATATTAGCATTGATCGCATTATCGACGTTGTACTTACCAAATGCTGATTTCTCAACGGTCAGGCCGATACGGGTATTGTCTTTAATGCGTGTATCAATCCCAATATTGGCTAACATACGACCATCTTTACCGTTGTATACGGTGGACTCACCAGCAAAATCACGGTACGTGGTAGCACCAGTATTACGCAGGTCAAATTGATAACTTAAACCAGCCTTCGCTGTAACCTGCCAGTCGCGACCATCAAGTGTTTTTCCAAACTCCACACCAGTACGGCCAATCAAGGGTTTTGCCTTTTTACGCTCCATGCTGACATCCATACCGTTGTATTGCCAGTTAAAGGTATTGCCTGACAACGTCCCGTAAACCAGTTCGGCCTGCGGTTCAATAAAGACATCAGGCTTCCACTGATAGCGCCAACCCGTTTCTGCGCCTAAATACCATGAGTGAGCAGTATCGTCCGCCTTTAATCCCATCGTTTGCAGTAAATAGTCGTTGCTGTGATGGACATATTTACCGATTACGTCAACATACACGCCTGAATCAAACAATGTCGATGCGTACAGTCCACCACCTACGGAACGGGTTTTCCCCTGATAACTTTCAGCGCTGGCTTTACTATCGGTAACGGTCATCATGACGCCTGTAAAAAGATCTCCCCCCTCAAAATGATGCTTTCTGTCAGCACCAACCTGCAGATGTACGTGGCGATCGGAAAAACCGCCATAACCTGAGCCAGAAGAGTTCATCAACCGAGCCCATGCGCCGGTTTCACCTTTTGTATCGCGCAGGTCACCCATACGACGGTTTAAGTTATTAACCTCAGTCAGAAAGTTTTTAATATTAGTGTTCATCAAACGCTGACCTTCTTTAAGCGCTGTACTATCACTCTGAACATCGAATCCTTTCAGACGCCACTGTGTAGTACCATCGACATTAACCACCTCAATCTTTGGAGTCATTGAGTGAAAGCCTGTTTGTTGGGTCACCGTTTTAAATGCCCGGGTATTGTTGGTTACGTTTTTGGCGGTAATAAGCGGAATATTGCTGACCGACATTTCACTAAGCGACCGGGTCGGTTTCACATACAGAATATTGTTTTCTCCACTAAACGTATCAACAACCTTGATGGCGCTGCTGGTCTTGCCATCTGTAGACATAATAAGCTGACTGTTCTTGAGCGTCAGATTGCCCAGCCATGAAGTTTTGTTCAATGTCCATGAAGTGTTATCAATGCTGACATTAGCCTCTGGTGCGTAGATATCGCCTGTATACAAAATGCCTGATGACGTACTTTGTTTTCCGCTATTCCCAAAGTTAATGTTGGTATCAGACCATGCATTAATGTCGCCATTGACGTCGGTGCCAGAACCAATATTCAGCGTGGATCCGGTCCCCTTGAGATTCCAGGCCGTGGCTGAAAAAGGCGTAAAGGTTGACGATGATTCCCCTAACAATGAGAGTTTTGCCCCATTTCCGAATTCGATAGTACCATCCGATTGCAAACCGGCAGTGCTTGTCAGTTGAGCATTATCAGAGAGTTTGATTACAGAGTGGGTAAACATACTGCTCTCGGTCAGATTCGCGTTAGTCGAAGAGATAGTTACACTACTGTTGCTACTGATAATTCCACCACTGAAGTTCTCATTGACCCGCAGGGCTGAGCCATTTGTCAGATTAACGTTCCCCGTAAAGTGGCTTTGATCTTCTGATGCAGTCGCAACTGATTGACCTTCCACAGGTGTCGTTTTTACGCCATTACCATCATTGGTATCTATATAAAGATCTTCACTGCCCAAAGTAACAGTGGAATTATTGGCATTGATTGTCGTCGTTAATCCTGCATTGCGAGCAAGGTAAAACGCCGCATTGTTGAGATCCAGCGACTTCAGATTAAATTGCCGTGTTTGCCAGTCACTTTGCGTGAAAGAGACAGGTTGGGTGAGCACGGAATCATCGCCCAGCGCCTTTAATTTATTGGCGACTGACTGAGTGCTCACAGCATGGATAACCGGATGTCCCTGAAAAAAGAGGCGCCCCCCCTGCTGCGTCATACTACCCGCTGGCGTATTAATTCCGCCATCAACCACGAAAGTATTATTCACATTGGATGTTGCGTTATTTTTAACATTCACATTGCCAGTGAAAAAACCATGGAACATCGTCGTCACCGGCTTCGTGGTGTCTGTTGAATTAAAATCCAGGTTAGCTGTCGCAAGCGAACCGCTATTGGTTAATATCGCTCCTTCATCAGCTGCATTTAACGCATGAAAGGTTAAATCATTACCGTTAATATCGAGTTTGCCGCCACGATACCCCCATTTGATATTATCCGGGTTCATTTGCTGACTATCGCTCAGTACCAGAGTTGGCCTACCACTAACAATACTGGCGGACTCGAACGCCTGAACCTGACCGTTGCTATCTGGTTTTTGGGCGAGCACAACTGTTCCATCACCCACACTGAGCGTTCCGGGATTGATGCCAGTGCCGGAAATGTTTAACGTCCCGGTACCTAGCTTATGCATACTATCGCCCTTAACACCGTTAACTTGCCAGTTCACGGTATGATCACCATTGACAATAATACCGCCCCCTACCCAAGTCTGATCAGCGTCCGGTTTTACTAGGTAATCACCGTTAAATGTGATCGTACCCGCTCCCTGATTGACAATATCCTTTAATACCACTGTGCCGGTGTTTTCGAAGGACAAATCCTTTCCATGATTAAATGAAACAGCACTACTTCCAGTGTCACGACCATGCATCTCCCAGGCATCCGTTCCCTGGGTCAGCTTACCGGTACCCGTGGAAATATCGTAAGTCCAGTTAATATTTTCGGTTGTACTCGTTGGCGTCACTGGCGCGTCAGTATCAGCCTCAATATTGGCACTCACTTCATTCACTGGAATAACGGTAAACCAGTTGGTTTTTCCTGCATTACCCGCATAGGAATTGAGTACTGCAACCAACACCCATTTATTACGTTGCGTATCCCAGGCAAAAAGGGGAGAGCCACTATCACCGGGGATTCCATAGGAAGGCATAGGGCCGTTAGCCGCAGAATAGGTATTACCAGGGTTGGACACTATTCTCTTGTTTGATGATGTTGGTTTACCAACGGTCCCGCCCGTTCTATATGCGTAACCGCCAGCAAGTTGAGTTAATTTCCCATTACGGTCTTTCACATATTGCGTACCAGTACCAACACGGTAAAAGATCGGAAAACGGTCTTGATTTTGATAAGTTCCGTTGGCAGTACCGGCATCGGTTATATCAGCCGGAACCACTTCGGTTACAATTTTATTTAAACGCGGAGTATGGAAATCTACAGAACTATTATTACGATCAACAAGAATATAAGAACTATCATCTCTGTAGCCAAACCGAACATTCTTATAGCCAGTATTATGCTTTACGCTTACAATATATTGTGGCGAAATTAACGTAGCTACTGTCTGTCCACTATCAACAGCGCTAAAATCTATCATTGGCGCCTTATTCAGTGTGGAGTACAACGTCCCGTCTTTCTTATACAAAGGAATATCCAGCGCTCCGACTGAGAACGTTCCTTTATTTTCAGCGAAATCACGATAGGTCTGATATGGGATATCCATTCCCACAATTGATGCCTGAATTAATGGTGAATAGAGTTGAGTAGCTAAAGTAGTCATTAAAACAACAACAGATTTTAATAGCTTATTTCGAGCTGATTTTTTAACCCCACCAGAAAGTTCAGATACTACAACCAACTCTCTTTTTTTATTTAACTTTAGAGTATATACAAAATTCATTGTCAATATCGCTATAATCTAATTTTTTTACGATGAAATTTTAACTTAATGTATTTAATAATTCGTTTTAGATGTCTGGCGCGCTATTAAGAGTGATTTAACCAGACATTAATACCAATGAAATAACCCCAGCATTAATACCAACCAATTGCCAACTTCCTCAATATTTTATTAATAGTACGTTAACGTTATAGGTAAACTCGCAGTATAGATACCCGCTGGTATATTTCCGGTATGTGGCGTGACGGTGGCTATTAGCGAAGCATCAAATTCCTTATTACTTACAAGATATGGTGCTTTATTTAAAGCTACTGGTGTTCCAAACTGAACAGCTGAACCTCCCTGTTTCCATACAAGTGCAATATCAACCATATTATTACTGGTCGTGATTTTCGAAGCAGTTCCTCCTGTTAATGTAATTTCAAATTTCGAGACACTCCCCGCGCAGTTAATAACAATAGGAACTTCGGTACTATTGTTATCCGCAAATACTCCCGCGGTTGTGACAACAGGAAGCTGAACGGTGGCAGGTAATCCTTGCCCATTATTAATGGTACATTGTGGATTTGTTACTGCCATCGTAATCGGTAGGTTTGCACTTGCCGTTTGTGCAGCAAGTGCATTATTACTCCAGAGAGGAGCCAGCGCAGTCACTGCTATAAGAATATATTTACAGAAAGAGTTAATCATAGCTAACCTCGACAGTTAGACTGGTTGCTATATTGCCACTTTGTATTGTTTGCTCAGGAACCTTTTTTGGTAAAAGTTTAAACTGCCCTAATGCCACATTACTTGATTGTTCCTGAGCATTGAGTTGCAACGACGTATTGTAATTAATATTGGTAAAGTCAGAAGCTGTACTCTTTTTCCACGATAAAGCCAGGCCAACACCAGATAGTCCTGTTTTCATGATATTTGGGTCACTAGTGGAAACTCCATCCTTTGGTACAAACTTTACCGATACCCCGCTAGCAGGCCAACTACATTGCATTGCAAGCGATACAGTCTGCGGAGAAATACTCGCCGCGTCAATCTCATCAATACGTACTCCACCAAAATTCACGTTGTCTGGTGTTAACGTTAATGCACAGGTGTTGAGAGCCATCGTCGCCGTGATGTTTACTCTATTCGAAATAGTTCGCGACGCATAGCAGCAATTGCAAAGTAATGCAATCATGCAAAATAATATTTTCCACTTTCCCATAAAATATCACCAGTTACATATATGTCGCTGTAATTGTTAAATACGTTGATACTTTCCCTGTGGGATAAGTTGATGCTGGCAATACTTTTATTCTTAAACTAAGTGTATTGTAAACATCATTCGTTACTGGAGCATACACCTGAATGCTTTTATTAAGCTGGGGAGGTGTTTCTTTCCCTTGATTATATTGAACCAACTGGAAATTTAGTTTTTTACCATCAGTAGCAGTGGCACTAAAAGTGGCTTGGTTAGCATTAACAACATTCTCAGGATCAAAACGTAAATTAAAACCATTCACTGCGAGTGCTTTGTTAACGCAGTTCCAGGTAACAGTAACAGATTGATATAGAGCTCCTTTATTAATTTCAATGGGTGATATAGTCCCGAAGTCCAAATTAACTGGTGTTGTTGCCATCGAGCAACTACCTAAGTGCATAACTTTATGCGTCAAGGTTGCCGGATTTGCTGTTACCACGACATTAACATTCGTTCCCTTGACATTTCCTTGAGAAGGGGCCGGTAAAGTAAATGTTCGTGTGGAATTATTCTGCCGCCAATACTCATCTGTCAGTGTTAAGATAAGTTTCCCTACTGCCCCAGACCAGGTATCACCGCCGTTTAATTCTTTAGTGGTCTTTAACCCATTCCCCAAACAGGTAAATCCATCAAGGCGCCAGACAACGCCGGGAATGGTAGTAGTTAAAACACCATTACTACAAGTTCCCCCACTGGTAATAGGTAAGACTAAATAACTTTTCCTGTTCATAGTGGTTGTTTCGATATAATCACCACCGCACGAAAAATTCTGCGATACATTAGCAACTAATGTAGCAACGGGTCCATTCTGCGTAGAGTTGTAAGTATTGTAATTTGTAGTCGTATTATCATATCCAAGAGTAATTCTACCACTGGAGCAATCCACCGCCGCATGACTATGTGGCGAAATAAAAAATAGCGTAAATACAAGAAATAATAATTTCTGCATAGCATTCTCCTTAATAATAAAGGTTTGGGCTAGAGTTTATATTCCCGGTCTACGCCATAATCATCAAAAGAAACAATTGAAATATCTTTTCCTGAAAGTTTACTTCCCAGAGATACCTTCTCAAAAGGCGCAAAAGCCGCGATCTTATTTTTAGTTTCTTCGCTAAGTTTCACATCATGACCATTTTGCTTTACATTAATCACTGCAAAATAGTACGGAGAGTTATTATATAAAATCGTATTTCCCCCCTCATGGATGATCTTGATATTTTTCTCCGCATCTTCCCTACCCTCTTTTAGTGACTCAGGCCGATAAATCATCTTAACCTGAGTATGCAATGCTATGGCAAGGGAGTTTGTGCCCTCTTTTGGTGCTTTAGGGATTTCCTGGACGTTGACCCAAAACAGTGATTCTTTGTCTTTGGGTAAACTGTCATTAATTTTCAGGACACGCAAAATTTGTTTATGTCCACCAGAAACTTTGAAAAAGGTCGGACTGGGGGCAAAGTAAACGTTCTGATCTCTTGCATTTGCATTATCGATCCAGATTTGACCGCCATACTCTTGAGAAGATTCATTATTGACCTGGACTGAAATGTTATCCTTATCGCCCGCAAAAATATAACGCGTACTATTGAGAACAAAGGCAGCATGGCTATTAAAGCAGATCAGCAGCAAAGCCAATACTGGCATGAGATTTATTTTTTTCATTACATTGTTACTCACAGTGAATCTCCTGAGTTTGGTCATGGTTTTTCTTCAGTGACTGCGTATTAAATTGACACTGGTCAAGCGAAATAACACCTTCATCGTGTGTTTCAAGGTTCATCAGCAAAATACCACCGTTATTTACATAACCCACTTCTTTACCCTGTGTATTTTTTGCGATGCTACCCATAGGAACGACATAACCATTTTTCCCATAAAGTTTAACCACATAGGTATTAATTTTCTTAAACTTCACATTTTTATAAATGATAGCATTTCCCGTTGGGGTCACATTAATCGCATTATCTGTAAGCTCAATATTCTTCGGTAATTTTTCTGCATTTACAGAAATCGTATTATTGTTATAAGCAGTAAGTGGGATTACCGCCCGACCATATTTATCTCCCGGTAAAGAACCGTTAAACATAACACCGGGGACATCTTTCATTTGCACGATAGCCAGTTGATCATTTTTAACTGGAGTAAATATTATGCCACCTTCTGGCACACCAATTACACTACCACCCAACTGGAGTGAGGTAGATGAATTTTTCCCAGTTTGTGAATACGTTGCTGACGTCTGCATCCAGTCGAATAAATAGGAGGCAGAAAGTGTACCACCGATAGTATCACGCGTCTGGTTAACTGATGCGTTATAACTCAGCCTTTGATTAATCATTCCTGAGATCCCAGTATTCATACTGGTCCCCGTACGTCGATCATAGTTAACATTCGAAAAACTATAATGTGTTTTATCAAACAGACTTAACGGCACACTTAATGACAAACCAACATTATAGTCAGCATCCATATTTTGCAGTCTGGAATAACCACCGTTCAGTGTCATTGTTATTTGATCAAGACTTTTTGTCAGACTTAAGTTAGCACCGACCTCGTTATAATTATCCCAGTAATCTTCCTTCCACGCAGAAAAGTTTAAAAACATACCTTTTTCTGGTAGCTGGTAGGTAACGATTGACTCATAGCGTTGCTTTGGCCTATTTCTTATAAAACTATATGAATTATAAGTAAAATCAGCATAGTCAATATAATCTTCTGAATTAAAACGGTAACCAATAAGCTGTAAATTTGCATTATCACCAAGCGCTTTTGCATATTTTAATGACGTGCTATAGCCTTTTAGATTCTTACCATTATGGTATTTTGCTTGTGATAAGTTGCCACTAAAAGACATGGCTCCAAACCATCCAAACGAGCGAATTAGTCCTAAACCAATATTGTTATAATTTTTATCCAGCAATAAAGAGCTATTGAGTGTAAAAGGCTCGAATCCATAGTCATAACTCATTTGGGCAAACAGACTTTCTTTATCCCGTTCGCCGTTATCTTGGTTAACTTTGCTACCCATGGCGAGGGCGTAGTTATACGTTCCCGGTCTTAACAAATTAGGCAACACTGCGACAGGGAAACGCTGTTCACGAACGGAGCCATCCTCTTCATAGATTTTCATGATCAAATCGCCAGAGTAAACGCCGTTAAGATCGTTGATCACAAATGGTCCCGGAGGCACGACAATAGATTTTAAGGTATAACCACTCTGCTCAATGGTTACCCTGGCATGGGTTCGCGCAATACCATTAATTACCGGCGAATAGGCACGAGAGTTCCACGGATACATATCCTGATTCGATTTAAGCTGAGCACCGTAAAAGGTAAAACCATTATTCAATGAGTTATAAAGCTGTGTCTTGCCCAGTTGCAAATCGGATTTCAGTGATTTGATTGCCCGCGTCAGTAACAGGTTATTAGTATCGAAATTTTCGCCCTGGTAAGCATACCCCCTACCCAATAACACCCATTCGCCCAGATTCACCTGGCCATCAATACTACTGTAGGTGGTTCTTTCCTGGTTGCTATTTTTTGCAGTATTAACGTCATAAGCTATTTTAAAACCGTTACTACCATAGTCCCACACACCACCATCTTTTGCTGCGTCCTGGAAGCCTGCCTGTGGCAAATCAATAGATACTTCTTGCAACGATTGATCAAACGCGACTTTACTGTTCGCCTCATTACCCAGCAAATAGCACTGGCGTGCAGAATTATAAACATTTTTATAAAAATCTTTATTAATTATAATGCCGTTTTCAGTTAGCCATTCATCAGAAAGACATATCCCTTCAGCATCCTCTTTTGCGATGCTCATCTCAGTAGATGACGCGATTTTAGAACCATTGAAAACAACATCAACAACATATTTACCCGGTACGTTTTCTTTATTGCTGTTTAAAACATCAGGAATATCCTTACTCCCTCCACGAATAAAGCTGTAGTTGAACTCTTCGGCAAGAGCACCTTTAGATAGTAAATGAAAAATAATAGCGGCAATAAATATTTCTTTTTTCATTATTTTCCCTTGCCATAAACATCAGGTAATAAGAAGGGAGGAGAGTAATCCTCCCTTCCTTCGCTCATATATTATTTATAAGCAACAACATAACTTGCTGAAGTTGAAAATGCGCCTGGAGTCACAGTACCAGTAGGTTTAACTAACGAAGCACTGTAATCAAAAGATCGAATACCGCCACTAGTTACTTGATAGTTAAAAGTAGTTTGACCGGATTTAACATATGAGCTCGCACCAGTCTCTTGGGCATTAGAAGTAAGTAATGCCATATATGCATTTGTTCCTCCCGTAGTTGCATTGCTAAAACCTTGGGTTGTTAAATTATTTGATGTCCAGCTAATCTGGGCTCCATTTTTTGCCAAGCAAGCATTATCTGAAGGAACAAGCTTAAATTGAACTGAAGCAGGTGTTCCCGTCGTTGATACAGTACCTAAATCAACTGTAGGTATCTCAGCTCCAGAAGCATTTGTAACTTTAAGATCACACGTTGCGCTGGATACAGCCCCTGTAAAATTAACAGTACCATTGTTTGCAGCCATTGCAGTAGAAGTCATCCCAAGTACAGCAAGAATAGCTGAACCTAAAACCAATTTTTTCATTTAATGCTCCTTAAAGCCTTTAAAGAATTGTTAGCCCCAAATTCGGTTAGTCCTATATTTGTTCATGCCCAGAAGTTCATGAACGTCGCAAAAATTACCTCGCATAAGATAAGATGGTCAACAATAAAACCTCATTATCTGGTTTTTATATCTCTTTATTTTATTTAGAAAACACACGCTAAATTAACTTTCATTTTTATTCTTGATGTTTTTATTTTTTATGCTTATTATGAATAGTCTTCAAATTAAGGACGAAATAGTTTTATTTATTGCGCCATTTATTTATATTTAAAGTTATCCTCATGGAAATTGAATGTTTTGATAAGTAAAATTTAAATTTTAGAGTGTATTTAACAACATAATCTTATCTGTCACGACATGCCTATAGTAAAGTTCAATTGTTCTTTTGATGGCAACAGATTGTCTGCTATTGAAGTCGGGATTTTTTGAAGAAAACATATCATTTACCTTGAACATATCTTAATTGTGACAATGAATATCCCTCAACAGATCAACAACATGAAACGACCTTATACTGAAAAATGATTATAGATCACTTATATAAATGCATACGATAATGAGCGTCACCTGAAGTACTCAACTCTACTAAAAGTAATTATTGTTATTTTACTGGTTAATTAGTTATAGTTTTTTATCAAATCTTTATATTTTTAATGTAGATATTAAAAAATCTTTATCTTATAGTTGTCGCATAATATAAAAGATAATATTTTAGGATATGTATGAATCTTGTCTTTATACTTGCCAGTGATAATAATTTTTTCAATTACGGGATGCGGTTGATATCTGATATTAACAAAACATTTCGATGCATAGATTTTACAGAAATCGATGACATAGTCAGAGCTGATTTTGATACAAATGAGATTTATCTTATTTGTGATATTAAAAATTATTATGCATATAGTCTTCTGTTATCCGGAAAATCGATAAAGTGTATTGAGACTAATAATATTAGAATACATCATAACTCTATCTACATTCATAAAAAGAAGTCATCGGTAAGTGAAGCAATAAACTCCTTAAATAATATTGAAATGGAGATTTTATACCTTTTCTATTTTCATGGTAAGAGTGTAAGAGAGATTTCAAAAATGACTAATCTCTCAAAAGAAAAAATCTATTATCGAGTCAGTCGCATCAAAGTTAAGTTGGGGATGAAAACAACCAGGAAATTACCCGCATTATTAAGAATTTTTTTTAACCAAACAATTGAACCTGAGGATTGACTCGTTAATTACGCATAATTTCATTACGATAATATTATTATTCTTATAGTGATTACATCCATTACGCATATAATTCATTGTTTTTTTTAATTATTTGTTAGATTGTTTAAAATTAACTCACGTTGAATTTTCGAGTTTACACAACTTAATAACTCATGGAATTATATATATACAAAGCATGAGGTGGCTTTATGAATAGTCGAGTTACTTGTACAAAGCTTGACATCTCTGTCAATGGAAATCTAGACAAAAATCATACACTTACATTAAAAAAATTCGTTTTTATAATAGCGCAATGATTTTTATTAGAAATGCACAATTAGTTATTAAAGCAAAAGATGGAGATGTTATTAACATCCCTCCTTTTTCTTTATGCTATATAGAAAAGAATCTTGTCGTTGATGCAACATTAAAAGTGCTTGGCAGCGGTATACCTTATGATATCTATACTATTGATAGCTATCTATTAAATAGCGTGTGTAAGGTTATGGAGCCACTTCTTTTAGGCCATCAACTAGTGAGTCAAATAAGAAAAAAAATATTTTTTTATATCCTTGAGGAAACAGATAAAGAAATTTTTAAACGTCTAATTAATAATAACTTACCGAAACACAGACAAGTTTATAAAATAGCCTACTTACTTTCCAGAATCCATGAAATTGAACCTCTTGTTTATTCACTATCAGTTTCAACAGATATCACTTTTACAGAAAAAATCAAAAAAATTATCGAATCAGATTTATCAAGAAATTGGAAGTTAATGGATCTTAGGGATATTTTGCATATGTCTGAGGTTTCGATTAGAAAAAAACTTGAAAAAGAAAACAATAACTTTAATGCGTTGGTGTTAGATATCAGAATGCATCATGCAGCAAAGATGATTACATCCACTGAAAAACATATTAATAGTATTGCATATGATGTTGGATATACCAGTACATCTTATTTCATTCGAAACTTTAAGAGCTATTTTGGTATTACACCGAAACAGTTTTCTCTCAAGGTAAAAAGAAATAATTAAATGTCCACTTTTGGGCATCAAAGGAGCGTTTATATTCTCAGTGGACTAGACAAAAAGGGCACGAGTTTCGCTGCCTGAACAGCGAATTCTCATGTCCTGTATTTGCAATTTTTTGCTCTCAACCACATTTACAAGATTCAATACATTAATATTATTTAATGATCCAAATAAAGATAATGCATCCAACTGGTCATTCTTAGCAGCACTTTCCGCATCACCGAAACATGGCTGAAATGGTCGGAGTAAACTGCCACCTGGGCGTAGATGCCGTCGGGTAAGGCATCGATATCATCGTTAGGGTCCAGTTCAATGGTTCCCAGCACACCGTCCGTGCCGGGCACGACCGTTAATGATTGCAATACCCCTTGCGCCTGATACGAACCGCCAGGCACCACCGGCAAGATGCTGGTCAGTTTGCCGTGGAATACCTGCCCAGGTAGCGCATTAAACACTACTTCCGCATCATCACCAGGTTTCAGACGTAACAGCGAGTTTTGCCGAAATTGGGCGACAATTTGCCGTTTTTGCTCGGGGATGAAAACCATCACCGGACGTAGCGGCAAGGCAGCTGCGTATGTACCTGGGCGGATCAGCACCTGAGTGACGTAGCCATTGCTCGGCGCGCGAATGACGGTCTGCTCAAGGTTATATTTCGCTTCGGTAAGCTGCGCCCTTAAGCTGACAATCTGCGACTGCTCACCGTTAACCATACTGTCGAGCTGGCTCTGGATTTGCGCCTGTTCCGCCACCGAACCTTTCACCAGCGCATCCTGCGCGAGAAAATTCTGCCGCGCATCGTCGATATCACGTTCTGAGAACGGATTTACCGCCGCCTGGCTGCCTTTCAGGTAACGTTGATAATTTTTAAACAAGCGGTCACGCTCCGCTGAAACCTGGGTGGTATTGGCTTGCGCTTCAGTGAGCTGCGCGCGCAGTGTCTTTATATTATGCGTCGCCGTCATCAGGTCAGCCTGAAGTCTGTCGACTCGCGCCTGATAACGTACCGGGTCGAGCTTAAAAAGCACCTCGCCCTTCTGAATAAGCTGATTATTCTTTTCAGTGACTTCAGTCACGATCCCCGTCACCTGTGGCGTGATGGGAATAGCAATCACCGCTTTCTGTGCGGTAAAAGTGTAAGGGTGGTTGTAGTTCATCAACAAAATCAAACCACTCACCAGAAACACGCCTCCCAGCGCCGCCGTCGCCAGCGTCCACTGATTTACCGGAATGCGGAAGATTTTAAAGACCGCCCACGCCAGCGCCACGTAAGTTAAAACAATCAATAGATCCATATTTAGATCTCCGGGAACGTGGAATAGTCAGTCTTTTTCTCGGCGGCGAGTTGATGCTCCAGCCGGGAAATTCGGTCAGAAAGTGCGGCGATTTCCGGGTCAGTCGCTTTCTCCTGCGACGCAACATGTGACTGCATACCCCAGCCACGCTCCGGTTGATAGAGCGTCGCCCAGATCCACAGGAACGGCCAGATAACATGCAGAGTAAACAGGCTCACCCAGCCCGCCGTATGAATAGCGTCGGCATGGGGGTGATTGCGCTTTTTGGCAATCAGATAAGGGATGTCATGTATCGCGATGATTCCATAAAAAATCACCAGAAAGACGAAGATCAGCACTCCCAACGCGAAATAGTTTAGAAACATATCTGCCTCGGATTCACGTTTATCGGTGTTGTTTTTTGGCTGGCAGCCAGAAGGGAGTCAGGCTGATATTTTGACAATAATTCGGGTTCGCGATTCTCGCCATAACACCAAAGAATAATTTTTAGAGGTGATGAGTTGCTTAGTTACATAACGATTTTATGACGAAGGCATAACATGCTGCAGATCACATCAGGTGAACGCCGTAAGAAAATATCTTGTGATTCAGATCACAAAGATTCAACAAACTAACAAAACAAAAATGTGACATTGCTCACATTTAAATGCCATTTTTAGCGAAAATTGCCGTCTTGTTGCTTTTTTACACAAGTATTTTGTGATTCACATCACGTCAATTACCTCTCTACCCCCTATATTTATGTGACCGATATCACACAAAAAGCCGTCGACTGGACAGTTAACCGATTCAGTGCCAGATTTCGCACTATCAACAAGGTCCGGCTACCTCTGCCGCCACATTAACAAAAAACCTCGGGCTTCCAGCCTGCGCGACAGCAAACATAAGAAGGGGTGTTTTTATGTCATCCGATATTAAGATCAAAGTGCAAAGCTTTGGTCGTTTCCTCAGCAACATGGTGATGCCAAATATCGGCGCGTTTATCGCGTGGGGTATCATCACCGCGTTATTTATTCCAACAGGGTGGTTACCGAACGAAACGCTGGCGAAGCTGGTCGGGCCGATGATCACTTATCTCCTGCCACTGCTGATCGGTTATACCGGTGGTAAGCTGGTAGGCGGCGAACGTGGCGGCGTAGTCGGTGCCATCACTACAATGGGCGTTATCGTCGGCGCAGATATGCCGATGTTCCTCGGTTCTATGATTGCAGGTCCGCTGGGCGGCTGGTGCATTAAGCACTTCGACCGCTGGGTAGACGGTAAGATCAAATCCGGTTTTGAGATGCTGGTGAATAACTTCTCCGCAGGCATCATCGGGATGATCCTCGCTATTCTGGCGTTCCTCGGCATTGGCCCGATTGTTGAAGCCCTGTCCAAAATGCTGGCTGCGGGCGTTAACTTCATGGTTGTCCATGACATGCTGCCGCTGGCGTCTATCTTTGTTGAACCGGCGAAAATCCTGTTCCTCAACAACGCCATTAACCACGGTATCTTCTCGCCGCTGGGTATTCAGCAGTCCCATGAACTGGGTAAATCCATCTTCTTCCTGATTGAAGCTAACCCAGGTCCGGGTATGGGTGTTCTGCTGGCGTACATGTTCTTTGGTCGTGGTAGCGCTAAACAGTCTGCGGGCGGTGCGGCAATCATCCACTTCCTCGGTGGTATCCACGAAATCTACTTCCCGTATGTGCTGATGAATCCGCGTCTGATCTTGGCCGTTATCCTCGGCGGTATGACTGGCGTGTTCACGCTGACTATCCTGGGTGGTGGTCTGGTTTCGCCGGCATCTCCGGGCTCTATCCTTGCGGTACTGGCGATGACGCCAAAAGGTGCTTACTTCGCTAACATCGCGGGTGTGTGTGCGGCTATGGCAGTCTCCTTCGTTGTCTCTGCCATTCTGCTGAAAACCAGCAAAGTGAAAGATGAAGATGATATTGAAGCAGCAACTCGTCGTATGCAGGACATGAAAGCTGAGTCTAAAGGTGCGTCTCCGCTGTCTGCGGGCGATGTGACTAACGACCTGAGCCACGTCCGTAAAATCATCGTTGCCTGTGATGCCGGTATGGGTTCCAGTGCGATGGGCGCAGGTGTGCTGCGTAAGAAAATTCAGGATGCAGGTCTGTCGCAGATTTCTGTTACTAACAGCGCGATCAACAACCTGCCGCCAGATGTGGACCTGGTCATCACTCACCGTGACCTGACCGAACGCGCTATGCGCCAGGTTCCGCAGGCACAGCATATTTCGCTGACCAACTTCCTCGACAGCGGCCTGTACACCAGCCTGACCGAACGTCTGGTTGCTGCCCAGCGCCATACTGAAAACGAAGTAAAAGTAAAAGACAGTCTGAAAGACAGCTTTGACGATTCCAGTGCTAACCTCTTCAAACTGGGCGCGGAAAACATCTTCCTCGGTCGCAAAGCGGCCACCAAAGAAGAAGCGATTCGTTTTGCTGGCGAGCAGCTGGTGAAAGGCGGTTACGTTGAGCCGGAATACGTTCAGGCGATGCTGGATCGTGAAAAACTGACCCCGACTTATCTGGGTGAGTCCATCGCGGTACCGCACGGTACGGTTGAAGCGAAAGATCGCGTACTGAAAACGGGCGTGGTGTTCTGCCAGTACCCGGAAGGCGTGCGCTTCGGTGAAGAAGAAGATGACATTGCCCGCCTGGTGATTGGTATTGCTGCCCGTAACAACGAGCACATTCAGGTGATCACCAGCCTGACCAATGCACTGGATGATGAGTCCGTCATCGAGCGTCTGGCGCACACCACCAGCGTGGATGAAGTGCTGGAACTGCTGGCAGGTCGTAAGTAATCCAATCCCACCTCTCCACATGGAGAAGGTGGGGCTAATTGCCTGATGCGCTACGCTTATCAGGCCTACAAAACAAAGCGCAATTTGTTGAATTTGCACGTTCTTGTAGGCCGGATAAGGCATTTACGCCGCATCCGGCGCTGCCCCTCTCCACATGGAGAAGATGGGCTGATTGCCTGATGCGCTACGCTTATCAGGCCTACAAAACAAAGCGCAATTTGTTGAATTTGCACGTTCTTGTAGGCCGGATAAGGCGTTTGCGCCGCATCCGGCGCGGCTCCTCTCCACATGGAGAGGGTTCGGGTGAGGGAAAAGCCTCACCCCAGCCCTCTCGGGTAAAAACATTGATGAAGGTTAATACTATGAAAGCATTACATTTTGGCGCAGGTAATATCGGTCGTGGCTTTATCGGTAAACTGCTGGCAGACGCAGGTATCCAACTGACGTTTGCCGATGTCAATCAGGTGGTACTTGATGCCCTGAATGCCCGTCATAGCTATCAGGTTCATGTGGTCGGTGAAACCGAGCAGGTAGATACCGTTTCTGGCGTCAATGCTGTCAGCAGCATTGGTGATGATGTCGTTGAGCTGATTGCTCAGGTTGATTTAGTCACTACCGCCGTGGGCCCGGTTGTGCTGGAACGTATTGCTCCGGCAATCGCCAAAGGGCTGGTGAAACGTAAAGAACAAGGTAATGAATCCCCACTGAACATTATCGCCTGTGAAAACATGGTACGCGGCACCACGCAGCTGAAAGGCCATGTGATGAACGCCCTGCCAGAAGACGCCAAAGCGTGGGTAGAAGAACACGTTGGCTTTGTGGATTCCGCCGTTGACCGCATCGTACCGCCTTCCGCTTCGGCAACGAACGATCCGCTGGAAGTGACAGTCGAAACCTTCAGCGAATGGATTGTCGATAAAACCCAGTTCAAAGGTGCACTGCCGAACATCCCAGGCATGGAGTTAACCGACAACCTGATGGCATTTGTTGAGCGTAAACTCTTCACCCTGAATACAGGTCATGCTATAACCGCGTACCTCGGAAAACTGGCAGGTCATCAGACCATTCGTGACGCAATTCTCGACGAGAAAATCCGCGCGGTAGTAAAAGGGGCGATGGAAGAAAGTGGCGCTGTACTGATTAAGCGTTACGGTTTTGACGCGGACAAACATGCGGCGTACATCCAGAAAATCCTTGGTCGTTTTGAAAACCCGTATCTGAAAGACGATGTAGAGCGCGTAGGCCGTCAGCCGCTGCGTAAACTGAGTGCTGGCGACCGTCTGATCAAGCCACTGCTCGGAACGCTGGAATATGGTCTGCCACATAAAAACCTGATTGAAGGTATTGCTGCTGCAATGCACTTCCGCAGTGAAGATGATCCGCAGGCTCAGGAACTGACAGCACTGATTGCCGACAAAGGCCCGCAAGCCGCACTGGCGCAGATTTCCGGCCTTGATGCTAACAGCGAGGTTGTATCCGAGGCGGTAACCGCTTATAAAGCAATGCAATAATGGTGGACCAGGCGCAGGACTCCCTGCGCCCGAATAACAGATTGTCAGATATGCAGGCAACAATGGAACAAACCCAGGCCTTTGAAAACCGTGTGCTTGAGCGTCTGAATGCTGGCAAAACCGTGCGAAGCTTTCTGATTACCGCCGTCGAGCTTTTGACCGAGGCGGTAAATCTTCTGGTGCTTCAGGTATTCCGCAAAGACGATTACGCGGTGAAGTATGCTGTAGAACCGTTACTCGACGGCGATGGCCCGCTGGGCGATCTTTCTGTGCGTTTAAAACTCATTTACGGGTTGGGTGTCATTAACCGCCATGAATATGAAGATGCGGAACTGCTGATGGCATTGCGTGAAGAACTAAATCACGACGGCAATGAGTACGCCTTTACCGACGACGAAATTCTTGGCCCCTTTGGTGAGCTGCACTGTGTGGCAGCGTTACCACCGCCGCCACAGTTTGAACCCGCAGACTCCAGTTTGTATGCAATGCAAATTCAGCGTTACCAACAGGCTGTGCGATCAACAATGGTCCTTTCACTGACAGAGCTGATTTCCAAAATCAGCTTAAAAAAAGCCTTTCAAAAGTAAGTACTTTCGCTTACTTCTCCTCTACCTGTTTCGGCCGATAAAGCCGACGATAATACTCCAGACGTTGTAGATATAACGGCACGCTTTCATCAGGTATTCCGGACGGAATCGCATTGCGGGGAGGAAGTTTTTTCAGATACTCCCGGAACGCCTGGCTCGATGCCATGAAATCTACAGCTTTATCGATAAGAAGCGGAACGTTTTCACCTAATTTGCCCATGATGATATCTCCGTATTACCCCGCGCCGGGAATGCGCGGCCGCCAATTTTAGTTTAGATCCCGGTATAAATGACATTAAGGAAAACGTGCTCAATCCTCAATAATGATCCTCTTCTGTTGTCTATCTTTTTTCTTTAAATTTCCTAATTAATCAATAGATTGGGTGATTTTCAAACACATTAATGGTTACAATCTGGAACTATTACAATGCCATCTGTTGTGAACAAAGCACCTGGTCGCGCATACTAGAGGCTATAAATTTATCTCTATCAGAAGTCATCACATGAAAGAAGTCGAAAAAAACGAAATCAAACGTCTCAGCGATCGCCTGGACGCTATCCGCCATCAGCAGGCTGACCTGTCACTGGTTGAAGCCGCAGATAAATATGCCGAACTGGAAAAAGAAAAAGCCACGCTGGAAGCCGAAATTGCTCGCCTGCGTGAAGTTCACAGTCAGAAACTCAGTAAAGAAGCGCAAAAACTGATGAAAATGCCCTTCCAGCGCGCGATTACCAAAAAAGAGCAGGCTGATATGGGCAAGCTGAAGAAAAGTGTTCGCGGACTGGTAGTTGTGCATCCGATGACCGCGCTGGGCCGCGAAATGGGCCTGCAAGAGATGACCGGATTCTCTAAGACCGCATTTTAAGCTTCTATCTCGCCCAGCCTCTCACGATTTACTCGCTCCTGTTGGCACATGCAGGAGCCTGATACCAGATATCGGATATCTTTAACATTCTTATCACTATTGCTTCCATTTCACCGGCTCTTTGAAGCGCATATTACAGGCTAAATTCTGAAATTATGGTATGGAATAAGAAAGTGATATATAAGCGATAACAATGAATTAATACATATTAATGCCTGTAACAGCCATTAATTATTTATATTAATCGCTCAGCATCACACACTTCCCAAGAAAACATCACCATGCTGAATATTAATATTTCTCCTGGTAGGTGTTTTCATCCGGTGAAACATTTGACATTGATTGACATCGATCATTAAAATCCGCGCGATTAATATTATTGGCTACAATCTGAAATTGTCTGACATTTAATGTCATATTCGCACTACCAATTAATACAACAATTAATAGAAAAAGTATCTTATAAATTTATATAACGTATATTTCCACTCGAATCATTCATAAAAAGAATGATTACGCCGTAACAGTTAACGTATCGGGATCATGAAAAGGAATTCACCCTATGAGCATCAAAAAAGCACTATTAAGCATGTTTATAACATTGCCACTCTGGGTATTGACTGGGTGTGACTATATTGAGAAAGCGAATCTGATCGACGATCTTGCCAAACAGCAAGAATTGCAAAAAAGTAAAATAGAGATTCTTGAAAAAGAACAAGAACAAGAACAATATAAAAGAAAAATAGAAATTATTGAAAATCAACAAATTAATATTGCAAACACCACTAAAGTGCTGGCGGGTGTAGTAAAGGCGGTCAAAGACAAACAGGACGAATTTGTCTTCACCGAATTTAACCCAGCACAAACAAAATACTTCATTTTAAACAATGGCTCGGTTGGTTTGGCAGGCCGGGTGCTGGCTATTGATGCGGTTGAAAATGGCAGCGTTATTCGTATTTCGCTGGTTAACCTTTTAAGCGTTCCCGTATTAAATATTGGCTTTCAAGCCACATGGGGCAATGAAAGACCCACCGATGCCAAAGCGCTGGCAAAGTGGCAGCAACTGCTGTTCAACACCACCATGAACTCCACCCTGCAATTAATGCCAGGTCAATGGCAAGACATTAATCTGACATTAAAAGGCGTTTCACCTAATAACCTGAAGTATCTGAAATTGTCCATCAATATGGCCAATCTCCAGTTCGACACTGTTCAACCTGCTGAAACCCGGCAGCGGAAAAACAAAAAATAAATGCAGCTTCTGCGCTTATATCAAGGAATAGAGAGCATCACGAATGAACAAAATATTTAAAGTTATCTGGAATCCGGCAACGGGCAGCTATAGCGTTGCCAGCGAAACGGCGAAAAGTCGTGGGAAAAAGAGCGGGCGCAGTAAGCTCATGCTGGCGACGGTGATTGGTATCAACAGCCTGGCGTTTTCATTCAGCGCATCCGCACAGTTAGTGGGGAAAGATACTGGTCGTGGCGTTGATTATGGTCAGGGTACAGGAACAGGCTGGGTTGCTGTCGGTGAGGATGCAAGAGCAAATGCTTATACAGACACCGGTGGTGGCTCCAGTACCGCAGTGGGTTATCAGTCAAACGCCGAGGGAAGATGGTCAACAGCCATCGGCGGTAAGACTCATTCGATTGGCGAAGCATCAATGGCGTTCGGGATTAATACCACCTCAATAGGCCAGCGAAGTCTCGCTATGGGCGCATCGACAACGTCAACAGGTGACTATTCAATCGCATTTGGTCGTTATGCGGAATCAATAGGCGAATTTTCTATTGCACAAGGTGATAGCGCGAAAACAGGTGCTGATAAAGCCATCGCAGTAGGACATGGGAGCAAAGCCTTAGGAATAATGAGTATCGCCCTCGGTGACACTGCCAATGCCTCGAAAGAATATTCTATGGCACTGGGAGCAAATAGTGCAGCTAACGGCACAGACAGCCTCGCTTTAGGCAGACAATCTCTCGCCAGCGCAGCAAACGCGATTGCCATGGGCGCTGATACCGAAGCCGCTGAAAATGCAACGGCAGTGGGTACTAAAGCGGAGGCAAATGGGCTTAACAGTATCGCGTTGGGCTCCGGGAGTATTGCAAATACCGATAACACGATTGCTCTGGGTAATCAAAGCCAGGCAATCGCTGCGGGCGCCATTGCCATCGGTCAAGGTAATAAAGCTGACGGCGTAAATGCAATCGCACTGGGAAATGGGAGTATTACCGGTGGGGCAAATGCCATTGCTCTTGGACAAGGCAGTTATGCCGGTTTAGAAAATGGCATTGCAATTGGTGCTCAGGCCACTGCTCAAGGTAAAAATTCAATTGCTCTGGGTGCTGGTTCTGTCGCGACTGAAGCGGATACTGTCTCCGTGGGTAACACAACAGCTCAGCGAAAAATTGTCAATATGGCAAAAGGTGATATCGACAATAACAGTACTGATGCCATCAATGGATCACAGCTTTATGCTATCAGTAAGTCAGTAGCAGATAATCTTGGTGGAGGAGCGACCGTCAATTCGCAGGGCGTCGTGACTTCCCCAAATTACAGACTGAAAAATGGTATTTATGGCAATGTTGGCGACGCCTTAGCGGATCTAAACACGAATACGATACAATGGGACTCCCTCAAAAAGGGATTTAGTGCGGCACATGGTACAGATGCCACCAGCAAAATCACTAACGTCACCGCTGGCGAGCTCTCTGACACCAGCACCGACGCCGTTAATGGTTCTCAGCTGAAAACCACTAACGATAACGTGGCGACTAACACCACCAATATCACTAACCTGACTGATACGGTGACTGACCTTAGTGAAGACGCCCTGAAATGGGACGATGCCGCAGGCGCATTCACCGCTGCACACGGCACCAACGCCACCAACAAAATCACTAACGTCACCGCTGGCGAGCTCTCTGACACCAGCACCGACGCCGTCAACGGTTCTCAGCTGAAAACCACTAACGATAACGTGGCAACCAACACCACCAACATCACTAACCTGACTGATACGGTGACTAACCTCGGTGAAGACGCCCTGAAATGGGACGATGCCGCAGGCGCATTCACCGCTGCACACGGCACTAACGCCACCAACAAAATCACCAATGTCACCGCAGGCGAACTCTCTGACACCAGCACCGACGCCGTTAACGGTTCTCAGTTGAAAACCACTAACGATAACGTGGCAACCAACACCACCAACATCACTAACCTGACTGATACGGTGACTAACCTCGGTGAAGACGCCCTGAAATGGGACGATGCCGCAGGCGCATTCACCGCTGCACACGGCACTAACGCCACCAACAAAATCACCAATGTCACCGCAGGCGAACTCTCTGACACCAGCACCGACGCCGTTAACGGTTCTCAGTTGAAAACCACTAACGATAACGTGGCAACTAACACCACCAACATCACTAACCTGACTGATACGGTGACTAACCTCGGTGAAGATGCCCTGAAATGGGACGACGCCGCAGGCGCATTCACCGCTGCACACGGTACTAACGCCACCAACAAAATCAGCAACGTACAAGCTGGCATAGTCTCCTCTGACAGCACTGACGCCATAAATGGCTCACAACTTTACGGTTTGGCTGATTCATTCACGTCGTATCTGGGTGGTGGTGCTGATATTAGCGATACAGGTGTATTAACCGGGCCAACCTATAGTATTGGCGGCACTGACTACACTAACGTCGGGGATGCTCTGGCTGCGATTAACACTTCATTTAGTGATTCTCTCGGTGATGCTCTGCTCTGGGATACAACCGCAGGCAAATTCAGCGCCAAACACGGCATTAATAATGATCCCAGTGTAATCACTGATATTGCAAACGGTGCAGTCTCGTCCACCAGTAGCGACGCTATTAACGGTTCACAGCTTTATGGCGTTAGTGACTACATTGCCGATGCTCTGGGCGGGAACGCTGTGGTGAATGCGGATGGCAGTATCACCGCACCGACTTATGCCATCGCTGGCGGCAGTTACAGCAACGTTGGTGACGCACTGGAAGCGATCGATACCACGCTGGATGACGCCCTGCTCTGGGATGCAACAGCCAATGACGGTGCTGGTGCATTCAGCGCCGGTCGTGGGGTAGATAACACTGCCAGTAAGATTACTAACGTCGCAAATGGTGCAATCTCTGCCACCAGCAGCGACGCGATTAACGGCTCACAACTCTATACCACTAATAAATATATCGCTGATGCTCTGGGCGGTGATGCAGAAGTTAACGCTGACGGTACTATCACTGCGCCGACTTACACCATTGCGAATGCCGAGTACAACAATGTCGGTGACGCTCTGGATGCGCTTGATGAGAACGCGCTGCTGTGGGATGCGACCGCCAATAACGGCGAAGGGGCTTACAACGCCAGTCATGACGGCAAGGCCAGCATTATCACAAACGTTGCTGATGGTAACATTGGTGAAGGTAGCACCGATGCTATCAACGGTTCTCAGCTGTTTAACACCAATATGCTGATCCAGCAGAACAGCGAAGTCATCAATCAGCTTGCCGGTAACACCAGTGAAACCTACATCGAAGAAAATGGTGCAGGTATTAACTATGTGCGTACCAATGACACCGGTTTAACCTTCACCGATGCCAGCGCAGCAGGTATTGGCTCTACCGCTGTGGGGTATAACTCTGTGGCCAAAGGTGATAGCAGCGTGGCCATGGGTTATAACTCTGTTGCCAAAGGCGATAGCAGCGTGGCCATCGGTCAGGACAGCTACAGTGACGTTGATACAGGTATCGCTCTTGGTAGCAGTTCCGTTTCCAGCCGTGTAATAGTTAAAGGTTCTCGTGACACCAGCGTATCGGAAGAAGGTGTTGTGATTGGTTATGACACAACTGACGGTGAACTGCTTGGCGCATTATCAATTGGTGATGAAGGTAAATACCGTCAAATCATCAATGTTGCCGATGGTTCTGAAGCCCATGATGCCGTTACGGTTCGCCAGTTGCAGAATGCGATTGGTGCAGTAGCCACCACGCCGACCAAATACTATCACGCCAACTCAACGGCTGAAGACTCACTGGCAGTCGGTGAAGACTCGCTGGCAATGGGCGCAAAAACCATCGTTAATGGTAATGCAGGTATTGGTATCGGCCTGAACACTTTAGTTCTGGCAGATGCGATTAACGGTATTGCTATCGGTAGCAACGCGCGTGCAAACCATGCAAACAGCATTGCAATGGGTAATGGTTCTCAAACTACCCGTGGCGCACAAACTGGCTACACCGCCTACAACATGGATGCACCGCAGAACTCTGTGGGTGAATTCTCCGTAGGTAGCGAAGACGGTCAACGTCAGATCACCAACGTCGCGGCTGGTTCGGCGGATACCGATGCGGTCAACGTGGGTCAATTGAAAGTAACGGATGCGCAGGTTTCCCAGAATACCCAGAGCATTACTAACCTGAACAATCAGGTGACGAATCTGGATACTCGCGTGACCAATATCGAGAACGGTATTGGCGATATCGTGACCACAGGTAGCACCAAGTACTTCAAGACCAACACCGATGGCGTAGATGCTAACGCCCAGGGTAAAGACAGTGTGGCGATTGGTTCTGGATCCATTGCTGCCGCTGACAACAGCGTCGCTCTGGGTACAGGCTCCGTGGCCAACGAAGAAAACACAATCTCTGTGGGTTCTTCTACCAACCAGCGCCGTATCACCAACGTTGCTGCCGGTGTTAATGCCACTGATGCGGTTAACGTTTCGCAACTGAAGTCTTCCGAAGCAGGTGGCGTTCGCTACGACACCAAAGCTGATGGCTCTATCGACTACAGCAACATTACTCTCGGTGGCGGCAATGGCGGTACGACTCGCATCAGCAACGTTTCTGCGGGCGTGAACAACAACGACGCAGTGAACTATGCACAGTTGAAGCAAAGTGTGCAGGAAACGAAGCAATACACCGATCAGCGCATGGTTGAAATGGATAACAAACTGTCCAAAACCGAAAGCAAGTTGAGCGGTGGTATCGCTTCCGCAATGGCAATGACCGGTCTGCCGCAGGCTTACACGCCGGGAGCCAGCATGGCCTCTATTGGTGGTGGTACTTACAACGGCGAATCGGCTGTTGCTTTAGGTGTGTCGATGGTGAGCGCCAATGGTCGTTGGGTCTACAAATTACAAGGTAGTACCAATAGCCAGGGTGAATACTCCGCCGCACTCGGTGCCGGTATTCAGTGGTAATGATTCATTAATGAATGGGTAAACGCCAAATTGCGTGATGCGCTACGCTTATCAGACCTACGGGATGATTCAGCACATTCCTGTAGGACGGATAAGGCGTTCACGCCGCATCCGGCAAGATAAGGCGCACCAGATCAACAATCTGAGGGCAATTCTCTGATGGGAATTGCCCTTTTCTTTACAGACATCTCCCTCACTCCAAATTGGCCCTACCAATTCTTCGCTTATCTGACCTCTGGTTCACAGTTCCCCAATTAAAACTCACATCAATGTTGCCAATACATAACATTTAGTTAACTATTCATTGTCATTATCCCTACACAACACAATTGGCAGTGCCACTTTTACACAACGTGTGACACGGAGATGAGCAACAGACTCATTACGCGGCGTGTGTGGACTGCAGGAGACCTGCAATGAATCTCTGGCAACAAAACTATGATCCCGCCGGGAATATCTGGCTTTCCAGCCTGATAGCATCGCTTCCCATCCTGTTTTTCTTCTTTGCGCTGATTAAGCTCAAACTGAAAGGATACGTCGCCGCCTCGTGGACGGTGGCAATCGCCCTTGCCGTGGCTTTGCTGTTCTATAAAATGCCGGTCGCTAACGCGCTGGCCTCGGTGGTTTATGGCTTCTTCTACGGTTTGTGGCCCATCGCGTGGATCATTATTGCAGCGGTGTTCGTCTATAAGATCTCGGTGAAAACCGGGCAGTTTGACATCATCCGCTCGTCTATTCTTTCGATAACCCCTGACCAGCGCCTGCAAATGCTGATCGTCGGTTTCTGTTTCGGCGCGTTCCTCGAAGGAGCCGCAGGATTTGGCGCACCGGTAGCAATTACCGCTGCATTGCTGGTCGGCCTGGGCTTTAAACCGCTGTACGCCGCCGGGCTGTGCCTGATTGTTAACACCGCGCCAGTGGCATTTGGTGCGATGGGTATTCCGATTCTGGTCGCCGGGCAGGTAACAGGCATCGACAGCTTTGAGATTGGCCAGATGGTGGGGCGTCAGCTACCGTTTATGACCATTATCGTGCTGTTCTGGATTATGGCGATTATGGACGGCTGGCGCGGTATCAAAGAAACCTGGCCTGCGGTCGTGGTTGCGGGCGGCTCGTTTGCCATCGCTCAATACCTCAGCTCTAACTTCATTGGGCCGGAACTGCCAGACATTATCTCTTCGCTGGTATCGCTGCTCTGCCTGACACTGTTCCTCAAACGCTGGCAGCCGGTGCGCGTATTCCGTTTTGGTGATTTGGGAGCGTCACAGGTTGATATGACGCTGGCCCACACCGGTTACACCGCGGGTCAGGTATTACGTGCCTGGACACCGTTCCTGTTCCTGACTGCTACCGTAACACTGTGGAGTATCCCGCCGTTTAAAGCCCTGTTCGCATCGGGTGGCGCGCTGTATGAGTGGGTGATCAATATTCCGGTGCCGTACCTCGATAAACTGGTTGCCCGTATGCCGCCAGTGGTCAGCGAAGCGACAGCGTATGCCGCCGTGTTTAAGTTCGACTGGTTCTCTGCCACCGGTACCGCCATTCTTTTTGCTGCCCTGCTCTCAATTGTCTGGCTGAAGATGAAACCATCTGACGCTATCAGCACCTTCGGCAGCACGCTGAAAGAACTGGCTCTGCCTATCTACTCCATCGGTATGGTGCTGGCATTCGCCTTTATTTCGAACTATTCCGGACTGTCATCAACACTGGCGCTGGCACTGGCGCATACCGGCCATGCATTCACCTTCTTCTCGCCGTTCCTCGGCTGGCTTGGTGTCTTCCTGACCGGATCGGATACCTCATCTAACGCCCTGTTCGCCGCGCTGCAAGCCACTGCAGCACAACAAATTGGCGTTTCTGACCTGTTGCTGGTTGCTGCCAACACCACCGGTGGTGTCACCGGCAAAATGATCTCGCCGCAATCTATCGCTATCGCCTGTGCGGCGGTTGGCCTGGTGGGCAAAGAGTCTGATTTGTTCCGCTTTACTGTCAAACACAGCCTGATCTTCACCTGTATGGTGGGCGTGATCACCACGCTTCAGGCTTATGTCTTAACGTGGATGATTCCTTAATGATTGTTTTACCCAGACGCCTGTCAGACGAGGTTGCCGATCGTGTGCGGGCGCTGATTGATGAAAAAAACCTGGAGGCGGGCATGAAGTTGCCCGCTGAACGTCAACTGGCGATGCAACTCGGCGTATCGCGAAATTCACTGCGCGAGGCGCTGGCGAAACTGGTGAGCGAAGGTGTGCTGCTCAGTCGACGCGGCGGCGGGACGTTTATTCGCTGGCGTCATGACACATGGTCGGAGCAAAACATCGTCCAGCCGTTGAAAACGCTGATGGCCGATGATCCGGATTACAGTTTCGATATTCTGGAAGCCCGCTACGCCATAGAAGCCAGCACAGCGTGGCATGCAGCAATGCGCGCCACGCCTGGCGAAAAAGAGAAAATTCAGCTTTGCTTTGAAGCAACACTCAGCGAAGACCCGGATCTCGCCTCACAAGCGGACGTTCGTTTTCATCTGGCGATTGCCGAAGCCTCACATAACATTGTGTTGCTGCAAACCATGCGTGGTTTCTTCGATGTCCTGCAATCCTCAGTGAAGCATAGCCGTCAGCGGATGTATCTGGTGCCCCCGGTTTTTTCACAACTGACCGAACAACATCAGGCTGTCATTGACGCCATTTTTGCCGGTGATGCTGACCGGGCGCGTAAAGCAATGATGGCGCACCTTAGCTTTGTTCACACCACCATGAAACGATTCGATGAAGATCAGGCTCGCCATGCACGCATTACCCGCCTGCCTGGTGACCATAATGAGAATTCGAGGGAGAAAAACGCATGATTATTTCCGCAGCCAGCGATTATCGCGCCGCAGCACAACGCATTCTGCCGCCATTCCTGTTCCACTATATGGATGGGGGGGCATATTCTGAATACACCCTGCGCCGCAACGTGGAAGATTTGTCAGAGGTGGCGCTGCGCCAGCGAATTCTGAAAAACATGTCCGACTTAAGCCTGGAAACGACGCTGTTTAA
The DNA here is from genome assembly GCF_002966045.1 of Escherichia sp. MOD1-EC5189. Lineage (NCBI taxonomy): Bacteria > Pseudomonadati > Pseudomonadota > Gammaproteobacteria > Enterobacterales > Enterobacteriaceae > Escherichia > Escherichia sp. MOD1-EC5189. The sequence goes on from NZ_PTRX01000012.1 coordinate 74,490, forward strand.
TGAGAAATTGTCGATGCCAGTAGCGCTGGCTCCAGTGGGCTTGTGCGGCATGTATGCGCGACGCGGCGAAGTTCAGGCCGCAAAAGCGGCGGATGCGCATGGCATTCCGTTTACCCTCTCGACGGTTTCCGTTTGCCCAATTGAAGAAGTCGCCCCCACCATCAAGCGCCCAATGTGGTTCCAGCTTTACGTACTGCGCGATCGCGGTTTTATGCGTAACGCACTGGAACGGGCAAAAGCCGCGGGTTGTTCGACGCTGGTTTTCACCGTAGATATGCCAACGCCGGGCGCACGCTACCGTGATGCACACTCGGGTATGAGCGGCCCGAACGCGGCAATGCGCCGCTACTTGCAGGCGGTAACGCATCCGCAATGGGCGTGGGATGTGGGCCTGAATGGTCGTCCGCATGATCTCGGTAATATCTCGACTTATCTCGGCAAACCGACCGGACAGGAAGATTACATCGGCTGGCTGGGGAATAACTTCGATCCTTCTATCTCATGGAAAGACCTTGAGTGGATCCGCGATTTCTGGGATGGCCCGATGGTGATCAAAGGGATCCTCGACCCAGAAGATGCGCGTGATGCGGTACGTTTTGGCGCAGATGGCATTGTGGTTTCTAACCACGGTGGCCGCCAGCTGGACGGTGTACTCTCTTCTGCCCGTGCGTTGCCTGCTATTGCAGATGCGGTGAAAGGTGATATCGCCATTCTGGCAGATAGCGGCATTCGTAACGGGCTTGATGTCGTGCGTATGATTGCGCTCGGTGCCGATACTGTACTGCTGGGTCGTGCTTTCCTGTATGCGCTGGCAACGGCGGGCCAGGCGGGCGTGGCAAATCTGCTTAATCTGATAGAGAAAGAGATGAAAGTGGCGATGACGCTCACTGGCGCGAAATCGATTAGCGAAATTACGCAAGATTCGCTGGTGCAAGGGCTGGGTAAAGAGTTGCCTGCGGCGCTGGCTCCGATGGCGAAAGGGAATGCGGCTTAAGAGTTAGATGAATATCTGCTATCCTGCCCCCGCACTAAGGGGGCAGTATGCTAAACATCGTACTTTACGAACCAGAAATTCCGCCAAATACTGGCAACATCATCCGTCTTTGCGCTAATACCGGCTTTCGTCTGCATATCATCGAACCGATGGGATTTGCCTGGGACGACAAGCGCCTGCGCCGCGCAGGACTGGACTACCACGAATTTACCGCCGTTACGCGTCATCATAACTATGCTGCGTTCCTGGAAGCAGAAAATCCCCAGCGTCTGTTTGCCCTCACCACGAAAGGCACACCCGCACACAGCGCCGTAAGTTATCAGGATGGCGACTATCTGATGTTTGGCCCGGAAACACGCGGCCTGCCCGCGAGCATTCTCGATGCCCTGCCCGCTGAACAAAAAATTCGCATTCCAATGGTGCCGGACAGCCGCAGCATGAACCTGTCCAATGCGGTGTCGGTCGTGGTGTATGAAGCCTGGCGGCAGCTGGGGTATCCGGGAGCGGTGTTGAGAGATTAGTTACTGTATGCCGGATAGATGATTACATCGCATCCGGCACAATCACAGGACGTCAGATCCCATCCCCATATTCAAACGTATGGTTAATGCCGTTGAAATGTTGATCCATATCCATTGATGGCTTATCGCTGTCTGGTTTACCGACAATGCGTGCCGGAACGCCAGCGGCGGTGGTATGTGGCGGCACCGGTTGCAGCACCACGGAACCTGCGCCAATCTTCGCACCGCGCCCAACTTCAATATTGCCGAGAATTTTCGCACCTGCGCCAATCATCACGCCTTCACGAATTTTCGGGTGACGGTCGCCGCCAGATTTTCCCGTACCGCCAAGGGTAACGGATTGCAGAATCGACACGTCATTTTCAATCACCGCAGTTTCACCCACCACAATGCCCGTCGCGTGGTCGAGCATGATACCGCGACCAATTTTTGCCGCCGGATGAATATCCACCTGGAACGTCACAGATACCTGGTTTTGCAGAAAAATAGCCAGCGCGCGACGGCCCTGATTCCACAGCCAGTGACCGATGCGATAGGCCTGCAAGGCGTGAAAACCTTTCAGATATAACAATGGGGTTGAGTATTTATCGACTGCCGGGTCGCGGGTACGCACTGCCTGAATATCACAGGCCGCAGAAGCGATCATTTCCGGGTCGGCGGCGTAGGCTTCTTCCACCACTTCACGGATAGCAATGGCAGGCATAATTGGCGATGACAGCTTGTTCGCCAACATGTAACTCAGTGCACTGCCCAGGTTTTCGTGCTTGAGTAGCGTTGCGTGGTAAAAACTGGCCAGCATTGGTTCACAGTCCGCCAGCGTTCTGGCTTCAGCTTTAATATTGTTCCAGACAATTTCCAGTTCTTCACACGACATTGCTTACTCCACACGATGAGATAATGACCGGCCCGTTCTGCGCGGACCGGGTCATAGCGGTAACAAAGGTTCCCTGGTTTTAGTGGCTACTGCGCTCGTCCTTGCGTGCACGACCTAATAACGTCAATGCTGCCTCGCGCGCGTTTTTTCCGCAATATAATACTTGATAAATTTCCTCGGTTATTGGCATTTCAACGCCGAAGCGATGTGCCAGTTCGCGGACTTCTTTCGTATTGCGGTAGCCTTCAACCACCTGACCAATCTTCTCCTGCGCGCTTTGTACATCCATGCCCTGACCGAGCATCATGCCAAAACGGCGGTTACGCGACTGGTTGTCGGTACAGGTAAGTACCAGATCACCCAGCCCCGCCATGCCCATAAAGGTGGCAGGATCGGCCCCCAGCGCCGCGCCAAGACGCGACATTTCAGCCAGACCTCGAGTGATCAGCGCCGTACGCGCATTCGCACCAAAACCGATACCGTCGGACATTCCCGCGCCAATGGCAATGACGTTTTTCACCGCGCCGCCAAGCTGCACACCGATGAAATCCGGATTGCTGTAAACGCGGAAACTTTTGCCGCAGTGCAGCAGTTGCTGGAGATCATCAGCAAAGGTCTGGTCGGTAGAGGCCAGCGAAATGGCCGTCGGTAAACCTGCCGCCAGTTCTTTCGCAAACGTTGGGCCAGAGATAACCGCCAGCGGAATTTGATCGCCTAACGCCTCACGCGCCACGTCCTGTAACAGACGTCCGGTTTCCGCTTCCAGCCCTTTGGTCGCCCACACCAGCCGCGCATCAGGACGCATCAGCGGTTTAATCTGGCGCAGCACTTCCCCAAAGACATGGCTGGGTACGACGACGAGAATATTACGGCTGGCTGCCAGTGCGGTAGCGAGATCGCTTTCAAGATGGAGCGTATCGGGAAAAGGCACATCGGGGAGAAACGCGGCGTTACAGCGGTCGCGTTCAAGCGTTGCGATATGTTCAGGGTCATGGCCCCAGAGGACAACCTCGTGGCCATTTCTTGCCAGGGTGATGGCAAGAGCAGTGCCGTACGAGCCGGCACCGATCACAGTCATTGAAGCATTACGTTGGTTCATCAGGCATCCTGATGTTCTTCAGTACCTTCGCCAGCCTGCTGCTGCAAATAGTTCATGAACAGCGCATCGAAGTTAACCGGCGCAAGGTTCAGTTGCGGGAATGTACCGCGGGATACCATGCTGGTGATGCACTCACGAGCATACGGGAACAGAATGTTCGGGCAGTACGCGCCCAGGCAATGTGCCATCTGGGTGCCTTCGATACCCGCGATGGAGAAAATACCGCCCTGCTGAACTTCGCACAGGAACGCAGTTTCTTCGCCCAGGGATGCCGTTACGGTAACACGCAGTACCACTTCGTAAACGTCATCTGCCAGTTGAGAAGATGCCGTATCCAGATCAAGTTTAACTTCTGGCTGCCAATCTTTCTGGAAAACGTGCGGCGCATTCGGCGCTTCGAAAGAGATATCCTTGGTATAAATACGTTGGATCTGGAAAGTCATTTCAGTGTTGTTTTGTTCTGACATGTGTCGAAAACCCTTAAGTGTTGTCCTTCAATACTGCGCAATGTAATGCCAACGTTCACACGTTATTTCAGCAGGGGATCCAGTCCACCACGTGCATCCAATGCATACAAGTCATCACAGCCGCCAATGTGCTGTGCGTCAATAAAAATCTGCGGAACCGTGGTGCGACCGCTGCGTTTGATCATCTCTTCACGCTTGGCAGCATTGCCATCAATCGGCAGTTCCTGGAAGCTCACGCCCTTGCTGCTCAGCAGTGCTTTCGCACGATGGCAATACGGGCAGGTTTCTTTGGTATAGATTTCAACATTGGCCATAACTTAGCTCCTGTTTTTTTACCCTGTAATTTCATGTTACATGGGTGGCACAAATTGGAGTGTCCCCAGAAGCTTATATCAATAAGTCACTGGGGGCATAATTGCAGCTCACCGCCTGCGGCATGAAAAACGGCAGGTAAATTATTTGCCGCGCACCAGAGGCAAGTTCTCGCCAGCCCAGCCAGCTACGCCCTCTTTCAGCACGAATACTTGCGCAAAACCTGCTTTCGTCAGCGCGTTTGCAGGCTCCTGGCACTGCATGCCAGAACCGTCTACCACGATAACCGGCTTGTCTTTGTGCTTCTCAAGCTCACCAACATTATTGGCTTTGATTTCGCTCGGCAACAGATTGATAGAACCTGCGATATGGCCTTTACGGAAGTCATCACGCTGACGTAAATCCACAACCACAGCGTCTTCTTTGTTGATCAGACGTGTAGCTTCACCACGAGTAATCACCTTCACTTTCGAGGTCAGGCTCTTAAACGTAGTCACAAGAACCGCCACCAGTAACGCGATCCAGGCGATACTCAGTATGGGATGACGGCCAACAAATTGCATAATTTCTTGCATGGGGGGTAACAACTCCCGACGTAGTGATTAAAAAAACCAGGAAAGGAGTATACCTGCGCGGTGCGGCAAATACAGCCAGCGCGTTAACTGGAATGCAATTTTGCGGGGCGCTACGAAAAAAAAGCGTAAATCTGGCATCGGCTTGCCGCGAGCGGTCGTATATTTTGATCTTCAGAGGCTATTTTATCGATTCAGCTGTAGTAAAATTACGCAAATTTTGACTCTTGAGTATGAGGTTGTCGCAATGTCGGTTTCTAAAAAACCTATGGTACTGGTGATTCTGGATGGCTATGGCTATCGCGAAGAACAGCAGGATAACGCCATTTTTAGTGCTAAAACCCCGGTAATGGATGCGCTGTGGGCCAATCGTCCGCATACCCTGATCGACGCTTCCGGTCTGGAAGTCGGTCTGCCTGACCGTCAAATGGGTAACTCCGAAGTAGGCCACGTTAACTTGGGTGCCGGCCGCATCGTGTATCAGGACCTGACTCGTCTGGACGTTGAAATCAAAGATCGCGCTTTCTTCGCTAATCCGGTGCTGACTGGTGCGGTAGATAAAGCGAAAAATGCGGGCAAAGCAGTACACATTATGGGTCTGCTGTCCGCAGGCGGCGTACACAGCCACGAAGATCACATCATGGCGATGGTAGAACTGGCCGCTGAACGCGGCGCAGAAAAAATCTACCTGCACGCATTCCTTGACGGTCGCGACACCCCGCCGCGCAGTGCTGAATCCTCGCTGAAAAAATTCGAAGAGAAATTTGCCGCGCTGGGCAAAGGCCGCGTAGCGTCCATCATTGGTCGTTACTACGCAATGGACCGCGACAATCGTTGGGATCGCGTTGAAAAAGCGTATGACCTGCTGACGCTGGCGCAGGGCGAATTCCAGGCCGACACCGCTGTTGCCGGTTTGCAGGCTGCTTATGCTCGCGACGAAAACGACGAATTCGTGAAAGCGACCGTTATCCGTGCTGAAGGCCAGCCAGACGCGGCAATGGAAGATGGCGATGCGCTGATTTTCATGAACTTCCGTGCTGACCGCGCGCGTGAAATCACTCGTGCTTTCGTGAACGCTGATTTCGACGGCTTCGCGCGTAAGAAAGTGGTTAACATCGATTTCGTGATGCTGACCGAATACGCCGCTGATATCAAAACTGCGGTTGCTTACCCGCCAGCTTCTCTGGTTAACACCTTCGGCGAGTGGATGGCGAAAAACGACAAAACTCAACTGCGTATTTCCGAAACCGAAAAATATGCTCACGTCACTTTCTTCTTTAACGGTGGTGTAGAAGAGTCGTTCAAAGGCGAAGACCGCATTCTAATCAACTCGCCGAAAGTGGCAACTTACGACCTGCAGCCAGAAATGAGCTCCGCAGAGCTGACCGAAAAACTGGTTGCGGCCATCAAGAGCGGCAAATACGACACTATCATCTGTAACTATCCTAACGGCGACATGGTAGGTCACACCGGGGTGATGGAAGCAGCGGTTAAAGCCGTTGAAGCGCTGGATCACTGCGTGGATGAAGTTGCGAAAGCGGTTGAGTCTGTAGGTGGACAACTGCTGATCACCGCTGACCACGGTAACGCTGAACAGATGCGCGATCCGGCAACGGGTCAGGCGCACACAGCGCACACCAACCTGCCTGTTCCGCTGATTTACGTTGGCGATAAGAACGTGAAAGCGGTTGAAGGCGGCAAACTTTCTGACATCGCGCCGACCATGTTGTCGCTGATGGGTATGGAAATCCCGCAAGAGATGACTGGTAAGCCGCTGTTCATCGTGGAATAATCCCTCCCCATGAGGGGAAAGGCGATTAATACCATGACACGGGCCGTGAAACCGCGCAGGTTTGCAATCAGGCCCATCATCTACGCCAGCGTTCTTAGCGCTGGCGTATTGTTGTGCGCCTTTTCCGCCCACGCGGATGATCGCGACCAACTCAAATCTATTCAGGCCGATATCGCCGCGAAAGAGCGCGCGGTACGCCAAAAACAACAACAACGCGCAAGCCTGCTCGCACAATTGAAAAAGCAGGAAGAAGCGATCTCTGAAGCCACTCGCAAGCTGCGCGAAACGCAAAACACACTCAATCAACTGAATAAACAGATTGACGAGATGAACGCGTCGATTGCCAAACTGGAGCAGCAAAAAGCCGCTCAGGAACGCAGCCTCGCCGCACAACTGGATGCCGCATTCCGTCAGGGCGAGCATACTGGTATTCAGCTGATTCTTAGCGGTGAAGAAAGCCAGCGTGGTCAGCGTTTACAGGCTTATTTCGGTTATCTCAACCAGGCGCGACAAGAAACCATTGCTCAGTTGAAACAAACGCGTGAAGAAGTCGCTATGCAACGCGCCGAGCTGGAAGAGAAACAGAGCGAGCAACAAACACTGTTATATGAGCAGCGAGCCCAACAGGCGAAGCTGACCCAGGCGCTGAACGAGCGTAAAAAGACGCTGGCTGGGCTAGAGTCTTCCATCCAGCAAGGTCAACAACAGTTGAGCGAGCTGCGCGCCAACGAATCTCGTCTACGTAACAGCATTGCCCGTGCGGAAGCGGCAGCGAAAGCGCGTGCTGAACGTGAGGCGCGCGAAGCCCAGGCGGTTCGCGACCGTCAGAAAGAAGCGACGCGCAAAGGCACCACCTACAAACCGACCGAAAGCGAAAAATCGCTGATGTCCCGAACTGGTGGCCTGGGCGCGCCGCGTGGTCAGGCATTCTGGCCGGTTCGCGGGCCGACGCTGCATCGTTATGGCGAGCAGCTACAGGGTGAGCTGCGCTGGAAAGGGATGGTGATTGGTGCTTCTGAAGGTACTGAAGTTAAAGCGATTGCCGACGGTCGGGTGATTCTGGCTGACTGGCTGCAAGGCTACGGTCTGGTGGTGGTGGTTGAGCATGGTAAAGGCGACATGAGTCTTTACGGCTATAATCAGAGCGCACTGGTGAGCGTTGGTTCGCAGGTTCGCGCGGGCCAGCCAATTGCACTGGTGGGCAGCAGTGGCGGTCAGGGTCGGCCTTCACTCTATTTCGAAATTCGCCGCCAGGGTCAGGCGGTCAATCCACAGCCGTGGTTGGGAAGATAAGTTTTGTTTCCATTTCGTCGTAACGTTCTTGCATTTGCCGCTCTGTTGGCGCTCTCCTCCCCTGTACTTGCTGGCAAACTTGCCATCGTCATTGATGATTTTGGGTATCGCCCGCACAACGAAAACCAGGTGCTGGCGATGCCCTCCGCTATCTCCGTCGCTGTATTACCCGATTCACCGCACGCCAGAGAGATGGCGACCAAAGCGCATAACAGCGGTCACGAAGTGTTGATTCATCTGCCAATGGCACCGTTGAGTAAACAGCCGCTGGAGAAAAATACGCTGCGCCCGGAGATGAGCAGCGACGAAATTGAGCGCATTATTCGTAGTGCGGTCAATAACGTGCCCTATGCCGTGGGGATCAACAACCACATGGGTAGCAAGATGACCTCTAACCTGTTTGGTATGCAGAAAGTGATGCAGGCACTGGCGCGTTACAATCTTTACTTCCTCGACAGCGTAACCATCGGTAATACCCAGGCGATGCGCGCCGCGCAAGGCACTGGCGTGAAGGTTATTAAACGGAAGGTGTTCCTCGACGATTCACAGAACGAAGCAGACATCCGTGTGCAGTTTAATCGTGCAATTGACCTGGCGCGTCGCAACGGTTCGACCATTGCCATTGGGCATCCTCACCCTTCAACGGTACGCGTGTTGCAACAGATGGTTTATAACCTGCCGCCAGACATTACACTGGTGAAAGCCAGCAGCTTGCTGAATGAACCGCAGGTTGATACTTCTACACCGCCGAAAAACGCTGTGCCTGATGCACCGCATAATCCGTTCCGTGGCGTGAAACTGTGTAAACCGAAGAAACCGCTGGAACCGGTTTATGCTAATCGCTTCTTTGAAGTATTAAGCGAAAGCATCAGCCAGAGCACGCTGATCGTTTACTTCCAGCATCAGTGGCAAGGCTGGGGCAAGCAGCCCGAAGCGGCAAAACTTAACGCTAGCGCAAATTAAAGGCGCTACGCGTAATGCGATGGTGCGACCGCGTTTTGTCGCGCCATTGCCATAAGCGGAAAGACCACAGTAACGCCTGATAACCCACCTTTATGCTGCGTACATTGGAAATCAGGCGCTTATACATACCGGAAGTAAATATCTCAGCAATCATCCGTTGGCGGGTAATAATATCTGGCTCTTTACGTACCGCATGGCAAACACGTAATGCTTCGTAAGTTATTTGTTGATGAAATTCCGGGTAAATCACTATTCTGTCTGCGTAATCGCGATTTAACTTTTCCAACAGTCGGGTAATCTTAATATAGTGGCGTTGATAATTAAGGTTTTTATTTCCCTGTCTATTCAATCGGCTCACTGACGTATTATGCAAATAATATTTATATAACGATTGCTCGGTATATCGCACGCGTTGCGCGTTAAACATAAATTCTGTTGTCCAGACAATATCCTGATGATGTAATCCGGCAATAAATTTAATGTTATTTTTAACAATGACATCACGACGATAAACCCCCATCCAGACAACGTGAGTCCAACGGCGGGAAGAAAGCCCCATCCGCAACCAATCAGGGCCGGTTAATACGCCGGTTGAGCGAAGGCGATCGCTGGGGATGGATTGCCAGGTTTCTCCCGTTTCACGAAAACACCAGTCAGCGTTGCACTGCGCCACGTCGAGGTCGTCCTCTAACGCCATGGTCATCAGCGTTTCGTACATAGTGGGATAGACCTCATCGTCAGCATCGACAAAAGCGACATATTTGCCCGTCGCCACCTCGATCCCACGATTACGCGCCACCGATGCGCCAGCATTCGCCTGATGCAACAAACGAACGTGCGGATAGTTTTCTGCGTAATGCTTTGCTATTTCAACAGAATTATCCGTTGAACCATCGTTAATAATAATGATTTCCAGAGCAGTCCAGGTTTGCGCGATTAAAGATTCCATGCAAGTACGGAAATCATCTCCCGCATTATATAACGGGATAATAACACTGAGTTTATTGGTGCTGTTCATCATAAATACCGACGACCTCTGAAGTTATCCTGATGTTTTACAGGCTTTGTATTAAGAAACTATTAAGCCTGTGAGATATTATTTTTACAGGTGAGAGAGTCACTTCAGGGTAGAGAGATAATGAGAACAGCTATATAAGAGATCAGCGCAATTACGAACTCTTTATTACACTGACAGGATTTTACATATTTAACGGATTATCCTCAGATAAAAGGGCTGGTATTTTGGATTTTCAGATTGTAGACCAAGTGCGCTTTGTTTATGCCGGATGCGGCGTAAACGCCTTATCCGGCCTACCAAATTGTGCAGATTTAATATTTTGCAGGAACCGCGTAGGCATGATAAGCGTAGCGCATCAGGCAATTTTGTGTTTGCCATCAGCTTCAAGGGCTGGTATTCCAGCCCTTGTTCGTGTTAATCCCAGCTCAGAATAACTTTCCCGGACTGGCCCGAACGCATAGCGTCAAAGCCCTTCTGGAAATCATCGATAGAGAAACGATGGGTAATGATCGGCGAGAGATCGAGGCCAGACTGAATCAGAGCCGCCATCTTGTACCAGGTTTCAAACATCTCACGACCGTAAATACCTTTAATGAACAATCCCTTAAAGATCACTTTGGTCCAGTCGATAGACATATCAGACGGTGGAATACCCAACATCGCAATGCGACCGCCGTGGTTCATGGTGTCGAGCATGGTACGAAACGCTGGCGGCGCACCGGACATTTCCAGACCGACATCAAAGCCTTCGGTCATGCCCAGTTCTGCCATCACATCATTGAGGTTCTCTTTAGCGACGTTAACCGCACGGGTGATACCCATTTTACGCGCCAACTCAAGGCGGTATTCGTTAACATCAGTAATCACCACGTTACGTGCACCAACGTGTTTCGCCACCGCCGCCGCCATAATACCAATCGGGCCTGCACCAGAGACCAGCACATCCTCGCCCACCAGATCAAACGACAGCGCGGTATGCACGGCGTTACCGAAGGGATCAAAAATGGAAGCCAGATCATCGGAGATATTGTCGGGGATTTTGAAAGCGTTGAACGCCGGAATCACCAGATATTCGGCGAAGCAGCCCGGGCGATTAACACCAACGCCTATCGTGTTGCGGCACAAATGGGTACGGCCACCACGACAGTTGCGGCAATGACCACAAGTGATATGGCCTTCGCCAGAAACGCGATCGCCGATCTTGAAGCCTTTCACTTCCTGACCGATGCCAACCACCTCACCGACATATTCATGGCCTACAACCATCGGCACCGGGATGGTTTTTTGCGACCACTCATCCCAGTTATAGATGTGAACGTCAGTCCCGCAGATGGCTGTTTTACGGATTTTAATCAGCAGATCGTTATGTCCGAGTTCCGGTTCAGGAACGTCGGTCATCCAGATGCCCTCTTCCGCTTTCAGTTTGGATAACGCTTTCATCTCACATCCTCACTCAGGCGATTACGCCCAGTTGTTTACCAATACGCGTGAACGCTTCTACCGCACGCGTAATTTGCTCAGGGGTATGCGCCGCAGACATCTGGGTACGAATACGCGCCTGACCTTTCGGAACGACCGGATAGAAGAAACCGGTGACGTAAATGCCCTCTTTTTGCAGTTCACGTGCAAATTTTTGCGCCACTACAGCATCGCCAAGCATGACCGGAATAATGGCGTGATCGGCACCCGCCAGGGTAAAGCCCGCCGCCGACATTTGCTCACGGAACTGACGCGCGTTCGCCCACAGACGGTCACGCAGCTCGCTACCCGCTTCAACCATCTCCAGCACTTTGATGGAAGCGGCAACAATGGCCGGTGCCAACGAGTTGGAGAACAGGTACGGACGAGAACGCTGGCGCAGCCACTCAACCACTTCTTTGCGCGCCGCGGTATAACCACCAGACGCCCCGCCCAGCGCTTTACCGAGCGTGCCGGTGATAATATCGACCCGGCCCATCACATCGCAGTATTCATGGGAACCACGACCATTTTCACCGACAAAACCAACGGCGTGGGAGTCGTCTACCATCACCAGGGCATCGTATTTATCTGCCAGATCGCAAACACCTTTCAGGTTGGCAATCACGCCGTCCATCGAGAACACACCATCGGTGGCAATCAGCACATGACGCGCACCGGCTTCACGCGCTTCTTTCAGACGAGCTTCAAGCTCCTGCATATCGTTGTTGGCATAGCGATAGCGTTTAGCTTTACACAGACGCACACCATCAATAATAGACGCGTGGTTCAGTGCGTCGGAGATAATGGCGTCTTCCGCGCCCAGCAGCGTTTCGAACAGGCCACCGTTAGCATCAAAGCAGGAAGAGTAGAGAATCGCATCTTCCATCCCCAGGAAGGCCGCCAGTTTTTGTTCAAGCTCTTTATGGCTGTCCTGAGTGCCGCAAATAAAACGCACCGAAGCCATGCCGAAACCGTGAGAATCCATTCCCGCCTTTGCCGCCGCAATCAGATCCGGATGATTCGCCAGTCCGAGATAGTTATTGGCACAAAAGTTAATGACGTGGCTTCCATCAGCCACAGTGATGTCTGCTTGTTGCGCAGACGTAATAATGCGCTCTTCTTTAAACAACCCTTCCGCCCTTGCGGTTTCCAGATCGTTGGTTAACTGCTGATAAAATTCTCCACGCATTGCGATTCTCCAGACAGGGCAAATTCCAGCACATATTACCCAAACTTATAGGTTGCGACGAGATGACGCGTTAACACTTCTGCAAAATTCAGGATAAATAACGTGTATCTTGATGTCTCTTAACACCTACAGATAGTAGAAAAACTGTACAGTTTTGGCTGGGCATAATGATGAGTGATTTTACTGCATTGATATAAAAAGAAAAAATGATGCCAGAGCATCATTTTTCCAATCTCTTTTGGTATCAAAACGCTACCCACTAATGGAGGGAAACCTATTTTCTTGAAAGAAAAATTCTCAGCGCCTGCATTTTTGCCCCTAAAGTGTTACTCCTGAAGCAGCGAAACAAATCGAACCATTTTCCTCTCCCCAGATAGTTTAGGTTGAAGAGATTGGGGCGTTTGTAATAGCACATGACAAAAATGCCCTGGTCATCATCCACAATGTTATTGTTTAGTGTTATTTTTTGGCTTTCCAGAACCAGTTTATAGAATTCTTTCCATTTATGCTGGGAACCAACAATTGCGCCGCCAATAATATATACATGGTTACCAATCATGAAATCAAAAGCCTGCTGTTGAGATGTGACAGTAAGCCCTTTTTTTATAGTAAAAAAATGCATCTTATTTTCATCAAATGGGAAATCCCAAACTTTCAAGCCTCGTGTTACATTTGGCTTGCGGCAATAACCAAAATCTATCCACGCTACAAGAGGTGTTTTCACTAACCCCATGTTGATAGCTTTATTTACAAAATAGGCTTTAAGGTTACATACCAATACATATTCTGGCGACCAGTACTCTGGATTTTTTAATTGTCGAGGCTCAAGTCTATTTGTAAATGACTTATCTTTTTGAATTTTTTCGATACGACTTCTGATATGTCTAAATTTCTTTTTTATATCGATAACGATAACCGTTGTTGGTTTTCCGTTGCGAATAGCTTCTACCTTTGGTTTCAAATCGGCAGAAGTGAAAATAATCATCTCATTTTCAAGTGCGGCCAGACGCTCAAAGTAACTGAAATAAACGTCTACTGAGCGTGCCAGTTTTTCACGGAACCCTTTATTAGCAGTCCAATCCCCTCTACCAATGTCAAAATAAGCAGTGATAATTGTGGTGGATGATTTCATTACTAATAAGACCATTAATATAAAAATGGAATTATATCATAAATATTAACAGAATGTATACTGTATATTATCCATTCAAATGCTTCAGTTATTTATCAAACATCGGAATATTGATACTAAAGTACTATTCACGTGCAAAACCAACATCCGCCATGAAGGACTCGCTAAAACTAAAACTAGTTTGTTGCAATTAGCATCCTTGCATCTTTATGTAAAGGGCTGAAGGGATTCGGATGTGATGGTATGATTACAGACATTCGTGTCTGAGATTGTCTCTGACTCCATAATTCGAAGGTTACAGTTATGATCATCGTTACCGGCGGCGCGGGCTTTATCGGCAGCAACATCGTTAAGGCCCTGAATGATAAAGGCATCACCGATATTCTGGTGGTGGACAACCTGAAAGACGGCACCAAGTTTGTGAACCTGGTCGATCTGGATATCGCGGACTATATGGATAAGGAAGACTTCCTGATCCAGATTATGGCTGGCGAAGAGTTCGGCGATGTCGAAGCGATTTTCCACGAAGGCGCGTGCTCTTCCACCACCGAGTGGGATGGCAAGTATATGATGGATAACAACTATCAATACTCCAAAGAGCTGCTGCACTACTGTCTGGAACGCGAAATCCCGTTCCTGTATGCCTCTTCCGCGGCCACTTACGGCGGTCGCACCTCCGACTTTATTGAATCCCGCGAGTACGAAAAACCGTTGAACGTCTACGGTTACTCAAAATTCCTGTTTGATGAATATGTTCGCCAAATCCTGCCAGAAGCGAACTCGCAGATTGTTGGCTTCCGCTATTTCAACGTTTATGGACCGCGTGAAGGCCATAAAGGCAGCATGGCGAGCGTTGCTTTCCATCTCAACACTCAGCTTAACAACGGTGAATCACCGAAGCTGTTCGAAGGTAGCGAGAACTTCAAACGTGACTTCGTCTATGTGGGCGACGTGGCTGATGTGAATCTGTGGTTCCTGGAAAATGGCGTTTCCGGCATCTTCAACCTCGGCACCGGTCGTGCAGAATCCTTCCAGGCAGTAGCAGATGCTACGCTTGCTTATCACAAGAAAGGCCAGATCGAATACATTCCGTTCCCGGATAAACTGAAAGGCCGCTATCAGGCGTTCACTCAGGCAGATCTGACGAATCTGCGCGCGGCGGGTTACGACAAACCGTTCAAAACCGTTGCTGAAGGTGTAACGGAATACATGGCCTGGCTGAATCGCGACGCATAAGAGCTCTGCATGAAAATACTGGTGATCGGCCCGTCTTGGGTTGGCGACATGATGATGTCGCAAAGTCTCTATCGCACGCTCCAGGCGCGCTATCCCCAGGCGATAATCGACGTGATGGCACCGGCATGGTGCCGTCCATTGTTATCGCGGATGCCGGAAGTTAACGAAGCTATTCCTATGCCTCTCGGTCACGGAGCGCTGGAAATCGGCGAACGCCGCAAACTGGGTCATAGTCTGCGTGAAAAGCGCTACGACCGCGCCTACGTCTTACCCAACTCCTTCAAGTCCGCATTAGTGCCTTTCTTCGCGGGTATTCCTCATCGCACCGGCTGGCGCGGCGAGATGCGCTACGGTTTACTTAACGATGTACGCGTGCTCGATAAAGAAGCCTGGCCGCTAATGGTGGAACGCTATGTCGCGCTGGCCTATGACAAAGGCATTATGCGTACCGCACAAGATCTGCCGCAGCCATTGTTATGGCCGCAGTTGCAGGTGAGCGAAGGTGAAAAATCATATACCTGTAATCAATTTTCGCTTTCATCAGAACGTCCGATGATTGGTTTTTGCCCGGGGGCGGAGTTTGGTCCGGCAAAACGCTGGCCACACTACCACTATGCGGAGCTGGCAAAGCAGCTGATTGATGAAGGTTATCAGGTGGTTCTGTTTGGCTCAGCGAAAGATCATGAAGCGGGCAATGAGATTCTTGCCGCTTTGAATACCGAGCAGCAGGCATGGTGCCGGAACCTGGCGGGGGAAACACAGCTTGATCAAGCGGTTATCCTGATTGCAGCCTGTAAAGCCATTGTCACTAACGATTCTGGCCTGATGCACGTTGCGGCGGCGCTCAATCGTCCTTTGGTTGCCCTGTATGGTCCGAGTAGCCCGGACTTCACACCGCCACTATCCCATAAAGCGCGCGTGATCCGCCTGATTACCGGCTATCACAAAGTGCGTAAAGGTGATGCTGCGGAGGGTTATCACCAGAGCTTGATCGACATTACTCCCCAGCGCGTACTGGAAGAACTCAACGCGCTATTGTTACAAGAGGAAGCCTGACGGATGCGGGTTTTGATCGTTAAAACATCGTCGATGGGCGATGTTCTCCATACGTTGCCCGCACTCACTGATGCCCAGCAGGCAATCCCGGGGATTAAGTTTGACTGGGTGGTGGAAGAAGGGTTCGCACAAATTCCTTCCTGGCACGCCGCCGTTGAGCGAGTTATTCCTGTGGCAATACGTCGCTGGCGTAAAGCCTGGTTCTCGGCCCCCATAAAAGCTGAACGGAAAGCATTTCGTGAAGCGCTACAAGCAGAGAACTATGACGCAATTATCGACGCTCAGGGGCTGGTAAAAAGCGCGGCGCTGGTGACGCGTCTGGCGCATGGCGTAAAGCATGGAATGGACTGGCAAACCGCTCGCGAACCTTTAGCCAGCCTGTTTTACAATCGTAAACATCATATTGCAAAACAGCAGCACGCCGTAGAACGCACCCGCGAACTGTTTGCCAAAAGTCTGGGCTATAGCAAACCGCAGACTCAGGGCGATTATGCTATTGCGCAGCATTTCCTGACGAACCTGCCTACAGATGCTGGCGAATATGCCGTATTTCTTCATGCAACAACCCGAGATGATAAACACTGGCCGGAAGAACACTGGCGAGAATTGATTGGTTTACTGGCAGATTCAGGGATTCGCATTAAACTTCCGTGGGGCGCGCCGCATGAAGAAGAGCGGGCAAAAAGACTGGCGGAAGGATTTGATTATGTCGACGTATTGCCGAAGATGAGTCTGGAAGGCGTTGCCCGCGTGCTGGCCGGGGCTAAATTTGTGGTGTCGGTGGATACGGGGTTAAGCCATTTAACGGCGGCACTGGATAGACCCAATATCACGGTTTATGGACCTACCGATCCGGGATTAATTGGTGGGTATGGGAAGAATCAAGTAGAGTGTCGTTCTACAAGTATGTCTCTTGCAGATTTGCCAGCTCAAACCGTTTTTCAAAATTTAAATCTTGAAATAATAACCAATAAGTTGACATCGGAGATAAGATGACCTCAACATTATTTTTCTCTCTCGAGAAAAAAAACTGGATAGCGTACTGGAACAGAGCTCTCGTATTCTTATTCATTACCACCTATTTTTTGGGTGGGATTACAAGGTATAAACATCTTATTGTTATTCTTATGACAATAACGACAATCGTCTATCTCTGCAAACGGCCAAAACACTATCTTTCACTATTTAAAACATGTCTTTTTGGTAGTATTGCCATATTAACTATTGCTGCATTGCTATCACTTCTTCAATCCCCAGATGCAGGTGCTAGCATGAAGGAAATTTTCAAAGCTATCATTGAGAATACTTTACTGTGCACAATAGCAATACCGGTCATATTGAGAGACGAGAAAAGAGAAGATGTCGAAAAAATCGTTTTCTTCTCATTTATAAGTGCGTTGGGCTTACGTTGTTTTTCTGAATTGATTGCCTATTATAAGGACTATCAACAAGGGGTAATGCCATTTGCAGATTATAGACACCGTAGCATTTCTGACTCGATGGTCTTTTTATTTCCTGCATTGTTAAATCTCTGGCTTATCAAATCAGCAAAATACCGCATTTCTTTTGCGGTTCTAAGCGTTATTTTTATTTTTCTGATATTAGGAACTTTATCCAGAGGAGCCTGGCTTTCCGTGTTAGTCATTGGATTAATATGGATTCTGATGTTTAAACAATGGAAGTTACTATTAGTAGGAGTAATGGTTTCCATCATTGCATTATCGGTTATTTTCACACATAAGGAGATGACCGCAAAGCTAACGTATAAACTTCAACAAACTAATAGTTCTTATCGTTATGCAAATGGTACTCAAGGCAGCGCACTCGATCTAATATTAGAAAATCCTGTTATTGGTTACGGTTACGGTAACGTTGCATATAAAGATGTCTATAATAAACGAGTCATTGATTATCCACAATGGACCTTTAGACAATCGATAGGGCCACATAATTTTGCGCTATTCATCTGGTTTGGCACTGGTTTATTAGGGCTGGTAAGTCTTATGATGCTATACTGTGCAATATTGAAAGAGTGTATAAAAAATGGCGTCCAGAATAAATACCGCTCACCATATAATGCATATTATATAATCTTACTATCTTTTATAGGTTATTTTGTTATCCGTGGAAACGTAGAACAAATTGAACCAAATTTATTAGGCGTTTACGCCGGCTTATTATTAGCGATGAAAAACAAATAAAAAATAAAAAGGCTGCATAATGCGGCCTTTTTATTTATTCAAACCAATTATGAATAACCTCTTCAAATCTTTGAGTTACGCCATCCCAACTGTAGTGATCAAACACAAAATCCTGACCTTGCTTTGCAACTGCTGTTAATTCAGGATTCGCTAACGTTTTTAAAATATCGCTGCTTATAGAGTCTGCAGTCATAGGTTCTTTTAAATGGAATCCCGTAGTATTTTCTTTGACAAATTCCGTAATCCCCCCACGCGTACTCACTAAAACAGGCTTACCAGCCCCCATAGCTTCAATTGCCACCATGCAAAATGGTTCCTGGAACTGGGAAGGAATGACAACTAAATCTGCCAGTGGGTAATAACAATGCATCTTTTCAGGCGGTATGCTTCCTAACATAATGCAACGATCCTTCAAACGTTTTGCAATTTCCCTGACATTGTGTTGATATGCACCTTTGTCACTTTTACTCATTTCTGTATAATCACCAATCACAACTAATTTTAAATTTTTGTGAGCAGCGGCCAATTTTTCGAATGATTGCATCAACAGTAATATGCCTTTGTCAGGGACGATACGCCCAGCATAAAAAATAATTTTCTCTTCAGGGGAGATATTAAGTTCGCTTCTAGTGATCGGCTGAAAAGTAGATTGATAGGTTTCTAAATCAATTCCATTTGGTACAATCTCAATATCTGCATTTGCTAAATAAGATTGGTAATACTTTTTCAAGTATAAACTAGGCACTATCATTTTAACATTTTGCTCAAGCAATTTTGGTTCAAATGCATTATGCATATGTATAACCACTCTTGCCTGAGGTGCTCGCTTACGAATTTGAGCATATAGCTTCATGCTATTATGAACTACAATAACACTTTCTTTCGTTATAGGAAAATCATGTGCAATATTCAATATTCTCTGTGAATATGGAAGAGGATCAAGTCTTGTCCATTTTTGAAATAACCGCTTATATATGCGGCTGAATCCAACCCTATGAATACTACAATTATCATTAACAAAGGTATAATTTGAGTATCCTGGATTCTTGATACAAACAATACGATTTGGGAAATTGGTACGCTGAGCAACCTGGTACATCCACGTTTCAACAGCGGCCGCTCCGCGAGGAGGAATTGAAAAAATAGGAGTAACTGTAAATATTATTTTATCAACCATCTCGAATATTAACCTTTCATAACATTATATTTAATTGCTGTAAAAACACCATCGAGAAATTTTTTCTGGTAAAGCAAGTGTTTATATTTTTCTTTGTACTCATGTTTTTTAACAGCTTTTTTATAAGGTATATTTCTCCATGGAGATATATTATAAATATTACGAAAATAATCTGCAGATGCGTAGTCCGCCCAATCATGCCATGGCTTAGTTACACCAGTATAATGTATGAAGACAGTTTCATCATTAATAAACTGGGTGTAATATTCACTATTTTTTTCTTCAAATTCTGACTTTATAGTATAAATACAATTATATTTTCTCGGTAATATTTTAGCATGATGTAAAAACATTAAGTTTAAAATATCTTGATCCGGATACTTTAATTTTTTGATAATTGACTCATCTGATAATAGATCAAAGAATTTCTCCGTTAGTCTTTGTTTTAACCATTCCCGTAAATTAATATACATTACACCAGAGTTAAAATAGCTACCGTTAAAATCCTCATTACACAAACGCTCAGCACTTTTACTTTGCATAGCATCAACATCAATTACTACAGCACCATATTCATCTTTAAATTCTAATTCCAGTAACTCATTTAATGAACCCTTACAGACAATATCAGCATCAAGATATAATAATGAATCTAATCGCGAAGAAAAATAATCAAATGAAAGCAAACGATAATAAATAGATACTGGCCAGATATTTGATTGAGGTAACGCTTTCAGTGGCTCAGAATCAATATGATATAATTTAATAACCGTTCGATATTTCGTTGCTAATTGTGATAATAATTCAATATACTCTTTGTCTAAGTAATCAGCGATTATGTGAAAGGTAAAGTTGTTTTTTTTATTATTTTCAAGAATTGAAGCAATTGAAATCGCAGCCCCAATCTGGTAGTTCTCATCAATACCCCATGAGACATTGAACGTTTCCCGTTCATCAATTTTAACAGGGCGCTTGTCCAGTTCAATTATATCTTTAAATCGAGTAAGATGTTTAAAATCCAATTTAATTACCCTTCATCATAAATATTATTTGTTTTTCAATCCCAGCTTGATTTTTACATCCCTGATTGCTTTTTTAATTTTCTTTTTGAATACAAGGTATGTATAGCCAAAGTCTTTCAATTCATTTTTTATATTATAGTGCCGTTCGAGATCAATACGATCTTTCGCTTTTAAAACTGCGGTTGTTTTTTTACCTGAAAGGTCTATTAGTCTTAATCCTTTTTCGGATACTATAAAATTTCCTTTATGAGGATCGCCAGACACCATTCCATGCTGATGCAACTCTTTAATCGATTCTGATAATTGATGCTTCAGATCTTCTGAAATTTCCGAATACTCATTTAACCCCACACCTTCAATATACTCAATGAGCATAATATAATAATGTGAGAAATTTAATGTTTTACGTTCAGCAAGTAAAAAATAGTCATTAATTGATTGGATGCCCTCACCACGTACCCGATCAGTTTGATAAATTAAGTTCTCATAATAATCTTTTTTGACACAAGATTTTAAGAAACGTTCGGCCATTTTATGCTTTGGCGCATAAACTTTAAGCACAAGAGGTCCGCGAGCAGTGTCAATAAGAATGACTTTAGTATCATCAATAGAACGAAAAACTTTTAATGTTTTAATCCTACAAGTTAAAAAGTCATTCAGAACTTGCTCGTAAAAGGGATCATTATCTTTTATGAGAACTTTCAACCCATTTATCGTTTTATTATATATCATGATGAAGTATTTTAACCTTAAATATTTAGAAGCATTTTTCTTTATAATATTTTAAATAATTAAGAATGCCTGCTATATAATGCTTTTGTTTAAATTTATGTTTTGCGCAATACCGATATTGATTGCTATTTACAGGTTTAAGTAAATCTTCTTTACACCACGGAGAAGCAGCTTTGGCGATCAAAAAACTACGTGACACAGGATAATCAGCCCACTCATGCCAGGGTTTTGTAGGCCCTACATAGTGTATGAACACAGTGTCATCATTGACTGGATTATCAACCTTGTCTTTTAATTCATAGTTAATACTATATCGGGTATTATATTTTTCTGATATAAATTTGACTTTACCATTCAATAATACATTCAGGACATCTTGATCAAGGTGGGTGATTTTACTTACCCAATCTGGGTCTCGCAACATTTCAATAGCTTTTGTCGAAATGTTATTTCGATTCCACTCAACAATATTTATCAGCAAAAAACCAGCATTAAAATATCCAGAAGCTAATTGCGGTGTAGTTAGTATCGAGGCTCGATTCTGCCACCATTCAACATCTCTTTCAGCTACAACTGCAGCAATTTCATTAGTAGAAAATTGATAATCTAAGAGTTCTTTAATGCTACCTTTACAAGCAATATCTGCATCAAGATATAGAATTTTTTCATGTTTATTAGAGAAGTAATCTGCAATTATAAATCTGAAATATGTGGCATAAGTCCAGTTTTTCGTGCTTGGTAATGACTTCAGCTTATCACAATTGATAACATAAACATTAATTCTTGAATCATATTGTTTTGCTAAATCAGAAAAATATAACTTATCTTTATCACTGATATAATCTGTGAAAACATGAAACTCACAAGATATTTCTCTATTGTTTAATAGAATAGATGCAATGGCTACACCACATCCAAAAAGAAAATTTCTATCAATTCCAAATGCTATATCAAGAGTATTTTTAGATCTTATATTCTTATAATGGAAATTATACTCAAAAAGGATGATGTCACTATCATTGAGTTGAGACATATTGATTCTGTATCCAAAATTTTGGCTAAAATAAGTTATTCATTTCTAAAGGGTTACAACGATTTTCGAATCGTTCTTTCCCTGATTTTTGTGGCTTTTGCTTCTGCTTGCGACAGCAGCCCTTGTTCCTGCTTGAGAATGTCTTTAAGCGGGGCAGCAAAATACACCTTCATGAACCGCCAGATATCCCGCTGAGTCAGGCCAATATTCATCGAAGAAAAATAAAGCCCAATAAGATCTTTATCGCGCCAACGACGTGGAACGCGCGTGCGAAGCTGCGCCCGGTGCAGGTCAATTACCGAAATTTTTAACTCCTCTTCCCTACCAGAAAAAGGCAAGTGCAGCAGGAAATGACAGATATAACAGTCACGGTGGTTAATGCCCGCAGCATGCATATCGCGCACCATCATCGCGACACGCTTAATAATCATACGCTTTACGCGAACATCTGGAGGGTTAGTCGCCCAGTCAGCACAGTAATCTTCCAGACTGATGGTTGGTGTCAGATCTTCGGTTATAATAAACGAGGTTCTGGTCAGCGGATTAATGCCTTTTTCGCCGAATGCCACCCCATACATAGTATCAACGCCGACATCCCGCAGTCGATGAATCGCATTCCATTCGCGGTCTGCGCCTAATACTGGCATCCGCAATGAGAGTAAATTTTTGATTATCTCTTTCAGGGTCGTGCCGCGATGCCATTTGAGAAAATAGCTTTTGCCCGCCATTTCAAAGCGCAGAGTGCGGCGAGTTTCCAGTTCACGAAAAACCTCACCCTGCAAGGTTTTAACTTCCTCAAAAGGATCTTTACCGCGCCATAACGTGGCAAACGGCTCTTTCAGTTCAACCATCCAGACCACCCGTTATGATATCCGCCGCTTTTTCTGGCAGACTGTATAAATCTTGTGTATCAGCATAATGTCGCGCATTTTCCGCCCAGGCCTGGCGCAATGAAGATTGCGTTAACGCTTTGCGTAAAATCTCATTCAATGTTTCCTGGCGGAATGGCTCAGCAATAGCCTCGCCGCAATTGGCGTCAACAATATAATGCGCATAACCACAAACGGCTGTTGTTAGTACCGGTAATCCTGCAGTAATCGCTTCCAGCAGCACAATTCCCGCCGCTTCCTGGTAGGCAGGATGCAGTAATAAATCCGCCGCCGCCATTAATTCCGAGACATCGTTGCGCCCCGAGAAGAAGTGAACATTACTGCGCACGCCGCGTTTTTCTGCCAGCGCCTCAAATTTTCGCGGTTTATCCTGCCCAACAACATATAGCAATGTGTTGTGGCGCAGCGAATCCGGTAATGAAGCAAGTGCTTCAATGGAACGATCAACACCTTTACGCGTGAAGTCTGAACCGACCTGCAACAATAAATATTGTTGTTCGGTTATTCCATTCTTCTTACGGAAGATTTCACGGCTATTGGCTGGCTGCTGGCTATATTTACGATCAGGATAAATCCCCGGTGGCAGAATATGAAAACGCTCCGCTTCAGTCTGATAATGTTTCTGGAAATCGGCGATTTGCTTGTCCGTCAGCATCAGCAACTGTGTCGGCTTGCCCTGTTCAAAGGTTGCCCGCTCAAAGGCGGCATAATGGCGATAACGTGACGTCAGGCGATAGAAAAAGCCTTTCTCCTGCGCCACTTTCTCGGCATAACAAACATCAGCGGCATAATAAACGTCCAGCCCCGGCATTTTGTTGAATCCAACGACTCTATCGACGGGATGTTCACGTAAATGTTTTTGCACCCAGGCAAAATACTCCGCATTGCGCCCGTGATTGGTATGCGATTTAACCGGCACTTTGATCAGTTCAAATATATCAGGGCATTCGCCTTCCCACGACTGGGCATAAACCCGAACATGATGACCTCGGGCGGCGACTGTCTGAGCAATACGCATAAAATCGCGTTGCAAACCGCCAAAGGGAAAATATTTATATAAACAGAAAGCAACGATCATAACGACGTACCTGTCGTGGAGGATGGCAATAATTTATCAACAGCAGCAATGACATCTGCCGCCGGAATAACCGAAAGATACATCTCATTTCGGTCACGCTGATCGCGTGTTGGCATTTCCCGGTAATCTCCCGCCCAGAATTGAATCATGTTATTTGACCAGGGACGCCAGAAAATATGGTCTGTTGCACCAAACAGCGATATCAGCGGCGTATTAACTGCAGCGGCAATGTGCGCCGGTGCGGAATCAACGCCAATAAACAGCTGCGCATGATCGATTAACGCACCAAGTTCCGGGAAGGTTACCTTTCCGGCCAACGCCGTTACTGGTGGCGTCTGGCATCCCTGCGCAATTTCATTGACGCAGGCCAGATCGTCTTTATCCGGGCCGGACGTCAGAACGACTTCATAGCCACGTGTATGTAAGGCATCAATCACAGCGGAAAACTTGCCGTTGTCCCAGCATTTGAAGATTTGCCGCGCGGTAGGTTGGATAACCACATAATTTTGTCCAACACCTGCGTGATCAAGTTCGCGACGCATACGTTTCCAGCTTGCAGGCGGGTAACTCATGGTTGTCTGCTTCACCAACGATTCAAGTCCCAATGGCGTCAGCACGGATAAGTTACTTTCCACCACATTTCCACCCTGCAACGGCACCAGATGGGTGAAGCTTTTACGCCAAAAAGCAGACTGCCGATGATGATAATCCTGGGAAATTTTCACACGGGCATTTAATAAGCGAACCAGTATAGCAACCATCCATTGATCGGTAAGATTGACGATAAGGTCATACTTATTGGCACGTAATACCTTGATGAGATGAAAAAAGTTGGAAATTTTTTCTGAGGCTTTTGCTTTTTTATTTTTTATGCCGTAGAGCGCGTTAATCTCTGGATTTTCAGACAGAATCGGGATGGTATCCTGATAAAGCAGCACATCGATTTTTGCGTCAGGGTAATTTTTTTTCAGCGAACTAATGACAGGAGTAGTTAATAACATATCCCCATGAAAACGCATCTTAATGAGCAAAATTCTTCGAAATGGCTTATCCACAAGTAACTCTTTTTGTTGAGATTATCCGATTAAGGTGAAGCAGAAAAAGCACGCTACCGCCCCAGGCTCAACAGCTACCTGAATACTGATACCGTACTGATATTGACGCGCTAGTGTATCACTTCTTTCGCGGCAATCCGATCCGAATGATTTTTAAGCACATCGTTGTTTTTCAATAAAGAAATCAATCAAATAAAATCATTAGCAACAATATTCTTTCACTGTTGCTCCGCGATTCCTTACTGCACGTACTGCGGAAATCAATGAATCGCATAAAAATACAAAAAAAGTATAGATGTTCAGCAAGAATTGGCGGGTAAATTGCTATTTAAGTCAAAAACGGGAAAAGTAATGGTAAAGCCACAGCTAAATACATAGAATCCCCAGCACATCCATAAGTCAGCTATTTACTATGCTCGAATTGCTTTACACCGCCCTTCTCTACCTTATTCAGCCGCTGATCTGGATACGGCTCTGGGTGCGAGGACGTAAGGCTCCGGCCTATCGAAAACGCTGGGGTGAACGTTACGGTTTTTACCGCCATCCGCTAAAACCAGGCGGCATTATGCTGCACTCCGTCTCCGTTGGTGAAACGCTGGCGGCGATCCCATTGGTGCGCGCGCTGCGTCATCGTTATCCTGATTTACCGATTACCGTCACCACCATGACGCCAACCGGTTCGGAACGCGTACAATCTGCGTTCGGTAAGGATGTTCAGCACGTTTATCTGCCTTACGATCTACCCGATGCGCTTAATCGTTTCCTGAATAAAGTCGACCCCAAACTGGTGTTGATTATGGAAACCGAGCTATGGCCTAACCTGATTGCGGCGCTACATAAACGTAAAATTCCGTTGGTGATCGCTAACGCGCGACTCTCTGCACGCTCTGCCGCAGGTTATGCCAAACTGGGCAAATTCGTCCGTCGCTTGCTACGTCGAATTACGCTGATTGCCGCCCAAAATGAAGAAGATGGGGCACGTTTTGTGGCGCTGGGTGCAAAAAATAATCAGGTGACCATCACTGGTAGCCTGAAATTCGATATCTCTGTCACGCCGCAGTTGGCTGCCAAAGCAGTAACGCTGCGCCGCCAGTGGGCTCCTCATCGCCCGGTATGGATTGCCACCAGCACTCACGAAGGTGAAGAGAGTGTGGTGATCGCCGCACATCAGGCATTGTTACAGCAATTCCCGAATTTATTGCTCATCCTGGTACCACGTCACCCGGAACGCTTCCCGGATGCGATTAACCTTGTCCGCCAGGCTGGGCTAAGCTATATCACACGCTCTTCAGGGGAAGTCCCCTCAACCAGCACGCAGGTTGTGGTTGGCGATACGATGGGCGAGCTGATGTTACTGTACGGCATTGCCGATCTCGCCTTTGTTGGCGGTTCACTGGTTGAACGTGGTGGGCATAATCCGCTGGAAGCTGCCGCACACGCTATTCCGGTATTGATGGGGCCGCATACCTTTAACTTTAAAGATATTTGCGCACGGCTGGAGCAGGCAAGCGGGCTGATTACCGTCACCGATGCCACTACGCTTGCAAAAGAGGTTTCCTCTTTACTCACCGACGCCGATTACCGTAGTTTCTATGGCCGTCATGCCGTTGAAGTGCTGTATCAAAACCAGGGCGCGCTACAGCGTCTGCTTCAACTGCTGGAACCTTACCTGCCACCGAAAACGCATTGAGGTTGTTATGCAAAAACGGGCGATTTATCCGGGTACTTTCGATCCCATTACCAATGGTCATATCGATATCGTGACGCGTGCCACGCAAATGTTCGATCACGTTATTCTGGCGATTGCCGCCAGTCCCAGTAAAAAACCGATGTTTACTCTGGAAGAGCGTGTGGCGTTGGCACAGCACGCAACTGCGCATCTGGGAAACGTGGAAGTGGTCGGATTTAGTGATTTGATGGCTAACTTCGCCCGTAATCAACACGCTACGGTGTTGATTCGTGGCCTGCGTGCGGTGGCGGATTTTGAATATGAAATGCAGCTGGCGCATATGAATCGCCACTTAATGCCGGAACTGGAAAGTGTGTTTCTGATGCCTTCGAAAGAGTGGTCGTTTATCTCTTCATCGTTGGTGAAAGAAGTGGCGCGCCATCAGGGCGATGTCACTCATTTCCTGCCGGAGAATGTCCATCAGGCATTGATGGCAAAATTAGCGTAGCGTTTATGCCGGATGGTATGCCATCCGGCGCGCATCAATTACTTCTGGCACTGCCGACAATAAAACGTTGCCCGCTGCGCATGTTTCGTCGCCACAATCGGCGTACCGCACACTCGACACGGCTCGCCTTTTCGCCCGTAAACCTGCAATTCCTGAGCGAAATAGCCCGGTTTACCATCACTTTGCAGAAAATCTTTCAGCGTTGTACCGCCCTGCTCAATCGAACGCAGCAACACCGCTTTAATCACCCGAGCTAACAATTCACACTCTGCCAGTGACAGTGATGATGCCAGCCGATCCGGATGGATCCCCGCCGCAAACAGAGATTCGCTGGCATAGATATTCCCTACCCCTACCACCAGCTTGTTATCCATCAGCCACGGTTTAATCGCCGTTTTTTTCTTCGCGCACTTCTGATGCAGATACTCACCGTTGAAATCGTCGCTAAGCGGCTCCGGTCCAAGATGGGCCAGCACATTATGCCCTTCCAGCTCTTTGGTCCACAGCCAGGCACCAAAGCGGCGCGGATCGGTGTAGCGCAGCACTTTACCGTTGCTCATCACCAAATCAACATGGTCATGCTTTTCAGGGGGAAATTCTTCTGGAAGGATGCGCAGGCTGCCAGACATCCCCAAATGAATGATAATCCAGCCCTCCGGCAGCTCCAGCAGCAGATATTTAGCCCGCCGCTGCACGCTAAGCACTGGTTGATCACTTAATCGGTAAATCTCTTCTGAAACCGGCCAGCGCAGGCGTCCGTTGCGCACCACCGCATGAAGAATGGTTGCACCAACGAGATGCGGTTCTATGCCGCGACGGCTGGTTTCAACTTCGGGTAATTCAGGCATAGCATCTCCAGGAATGAACAGATGCAGTCAATATGGGGGCAAGCAGATAACAAAAAACCCCGCCGGAGCGAGGTTTTTTGTTACATCAAAGCGGAAATTATTTGATTTTCGCTTCTTTGTAGATCACGTGCTGGCGAACAACTGGATCGAATTTTTTCAGTTCCAGTTTTTCCGGCTTAGTACGTTTGTTCTTCGTAGTGGTATAGAAGTGACCAGTACCAGCAGAAGAAACCAGCTTGATTTTCTCACGAATACCTTTAGCCATGATTTATTTCCTCTAAGTACTTAGTACTTTTCGCCACGGGCACGCAGTTCAGCCAGAACTGTATCGATGCCTTTTTTATCGATTACACGCATACCTTTAGCAGATACGCGCAGGGTGACAAAACGCTTCTCGCTCTCAACCCAGAAACGGTGAGAGTGCAGGTTCGGCAGGAAACGGCGTTTAGTCGCGTTCAGTGCGTGGGAACGGTTGTTACCGGTCACCGGACGCTTGCCAGTAACTTGGCAGACTCGGGACATGTCTATTCTCCAAAAATCAAATTAGCTCGAGCTTCGTATGGGGTATTGGCGCCTCGTCAGGCTTTACAGCCCGGTCATCGCAGTTCTATGTGAACTCTCGATTGCCAGGCCCAAATGCCAAACCCGAGATTCTCAAAGGTGGCGTAGTATACGCTGACTCAGCGATGTGCTCAAGTCCCGAACAGACAAAGATCCCGAAGGATCGCGCATAGCGGGTTAAATCCAGCCGCGTTCGGCAAAAGAAACATACTCTCCACGCCCAATCACGATATGGTCGAGCACGCGTAAATCCATGAACTGACAACTTTTTATTATCCGTTCGGTAATGAGTTTATCCGCTTTACTGGGTTCAGCACAACCCGAAGGGTGATTATGTGCAAGGATCAGCGCCGAGGCGTTTATTTTTATCGCTTCGCGGATAATTTCCCGAGGATGGACTTCAACATGGTTTAGCGTGCCGGAAAAAAGACGGCTATGCGTTATAACCCTGTGTTGGGAGTCGAGAAAGATCACCATAAAGATCTCCCGCTCCTCGCCCGTGAGCTGGCTTTGTAAAAATTCCCTCGTCATCTCCGGGCTGAGTAAAGGGCTTTCTTCACGCATCCGCACGTTGTAGTAACGCCGCGCCAGTTCAGCAATCCCCTTTAACTGGGCAAATTTCGCCACGCCAATTCCATGAACGCCACTAAACTGTTCATATTCAGAGGTTAACAAGCCATAAAGAGAGCCGAAATTCTCCAGCATCTCTTTTGCCAGGGTTAATACATCTTTACCGCGCGTTCCGGTACGCAGAAATAGCGCCAGCAGCTCGACATCCGTTAAGGCGCTAATACCAAACTTCAGCATTTTTTCGCGCGGCATCAACAGCTGTGCATTGTTTTTCACCTTCACCTCCTTTGTGGTGCTCGCATCCTGTCATAGCCGTTCCGTTAAATCGACGGCCAGTTTTCAATCCTGGAAAGCGCCTCGCAAAGTGATTCTCAGGTGAAGGCACGACAACAAAAGTATTGTGATAAAATCGCCAACTTCTGGTGTCACCCAACAGGAAAAATCATCATGAGCCTGGCCGGTAAAAAAATCGTTCTCGGCGTCAGCGGCGGTATTGCTGCCTATAAAACCCCTGAACTGGTGCGTCGTTTGCGCGATCGCGGGGCCGACGTCCGCGTAGCCATGACCGAAGCGGCAAAAGCCTTTATTACCCCACTTAGCTTGCAGGCAGTTTCGGGGTATCCCGTTTCCGACAGTCTGCTTGACCCGGCAGCCGAAGCCGCTATGGGCCATATTGAGCTGGGTAAATGGGCTGATTTAGTGATTCTCGCCCCTGCCACGGCAGATTTGATTGCCCGTGTTGCTGCCGGAATGGCGAATGACCTGGTATCGACGATTTGCCTGGCTACACCTGCGCCTGTAGCCGTGCTCCCCGCCATGAACCAGCAGATGTACCGTGCCGCTGCCACGCAGCATAATTTAGAGGTGCTTGCTTCCCGTGGTTTGCTCATCTGGGGGCCAGACAGTGGCAGTCAGGCTTGTGGTGATATCGGCCCTGGGCGAATGCTCGATCCGTTAACCATTGTTGATATGGCGGTAGCGCATTTTTCGCCCGTCAACGACCTGAAACATCTGAACATTATGATTACCGCCGGCCCGACGCGTGAACCGCTCGATCCGGTGCGTTATATCTCTAATCACAGCTCAGGCAAGATGGGTTTTGCTATCGCCGCCGCCGCTGCCCGTCGTGGCGCGAACGTCACGCTGGTATCAGGTCCGGTTTCACTACCGACGCCACCGTTTGTTAAACGTGTTGATGTGATGACTGCGCTGGAAATGGAAGCGGCCGTGAATGCTTCTGTACAGCAGCAAAATATTTTTATCGGTTGCGCCGCCGTGGCGGATTATCGCGCAGCTACCGTGGCCCCAGAGAAAATCAAAAAGCAGGCCACGCAGGGTGATGAATTAACAATAAAAATGGTTAAAAACCCCGATATCGTCGCAGGCGTTGCCGCACTAAAAGACCATCGACCCTACGTCGTTGGATTTGCCGCCGAAACAAATAATGTGGAAGAATACGCCCGGCAAAAACGTATCCGTAAAAACCTTGATCTGATCTGCGCGAACGATGTTTCCCAGCCAACTCAAGGATTTAACAGCGACAACAACGCATTACACCTTTTCTGGCAGGACGGAGATAAAGTCTTACCGCTTGAGCGCAAAGAGCTCCTTGGCCAATTATTACTCGACGAGATCGTGACCCGTTATGATGAAAAAAATCGACGTTAAGATTCTGGACCCGCGCGTTGGGAAGGAATTTCCGCTCCCGACTTATGCCACCTCTGGCTCTGCCGGACTTGACCTGCGTGCCTGTCTCGACGACGCCGTAGAACTGGCTCCGGGTGACACTACGCTGGTTCCGACCGGGCTGGCGATTCATATTGCCGATCCTTCACTGGCGGCAATGATGCTGCCGCGCTCCGGATTGGGACATAAGCACGGTATCGTGCTTGGTAACCTGGTAGGATTGATCGATTCTGACTATCAGGGCCAGTTGATGATTTCCGTGTGGAACCGTGGTCAGGACAGCTTCACCATTCAACCTGGCGAACGCATCGCCCAGATGATTTTTGTTCCGGTAGTACAGGCTGAATTTAATCTGGTGGAAGATTTCGACGCCACCGACCGCGGTGAAGGCGGCTTTGGTCACTCTGGTCGTCAGTAACACATACGCATCCGAATAACGTCATAACATAGCCGCAAACATTTCGTTTGCGGTCATAGCGTGGGTGCCGCCTGGCAAGTGCTTATTTTCAGGGGTATTTTGTAACATGGCAGAAAAACAAACTGCGAAAAGGAACCGTCGCGAGGAAATACTTCAGTCTCTGGCGCTGATGCTGGAATCCAGCGATGGAAGCCAACGTATCACGACGGCAAAACTGGCCGCCTCTGTCGGCGTTTCCGAAGCGGCACTGTATCGCCACTTCCCCAGTAAGACCCGCATGTTCGATAGCCTGATTGAGTTTATCGAAGATAGCCTGATTACTCGCATCAATCTGATTCTGAAAGATGAGAAAGACACCACAGCGCGCCTGCGTCTGATTGTGTTGCTGCTTCTCGGTTTTGGTGAGCGTAATCCTGGCCTGACCCGCATCCTCACTGGTCATGCACTAATGTTTGAACAGGATCGCCTGCAAGGGCGCATCAACCAGCTATTCGAGCGTATTGAAGCGCAGTTGCGTCAGGTATTGCGTGAAAAGAGAATGCGTGAGGGTGAAGGTTACACCACCGACGAAACCCTGCTGGCAAGCCAGATCCTGGCCTTCTGTGAAGGTATGCTGTCACGCTTTGTCCGCAGCGAGTTTAAATACCGCCCGACGGATGACTTTGACGCCCGCTGGCCGCTAATTGCTGCGCAGTTGCAGTAATTCTCCCAAACGTTCAGGCAGAAACGTCTGCCTGACGCTTTTCTTACCATGCCACCAGCATTCGCTTTACACTCACCCTCGCCTGTTTAAAGGCCTCATCCTCAGGATTGATTTGCAATAACCAGTTTATTCTTCCCTGCAAAGCATAAAGATACGCCGTTGCCTGTGCGTGGAGATCGCCAGAAGGATCAAGTTCACCACGATGACTAAGATGCGAAATAACGCCATATTTTTGGCACAAGTGTACTTCCTGACGCAGCGCCCGGCGCGCTTCACGGGCAAGCTGTGGCTTGTGATTAACAACAATCCCGGTTACCTGCTGGCGCTTACAGGCAGCTATCAGGCAACTTTTGCGTTGATTGAGGCTCAGGCCCAGCTCCGCTAACAATCCGCATACTTTATTTTTAACCTGGCGGGCATTGAAGTGACCAGAAAAGGTCATGTCATCGCAGTAGCGGGTGTAGGTAATTCCCCGAGCCTGACACCATTCCCCTATGCACTCATCAAAACGGCGCATCACAAGATTGGAAATGGCAGGCGAAGTTGGCGCCCCCTGCGGTAACGCGTCGTTATAGCAACAAAGCCAGGTCAGCATGGTTACCACATTGCGTGGCAACTGGGTCTGGCTAAACACACGCCAGACCTGTAACCAGCTAATGCTATCGAAAAAGTTTTCGATATCGAGTTTAAGGATCTGCGGCTGTTGGCAGTGAGGCTGCGCGTTGCTGACGATTGGGCGACCCTGTCGGTAGGCGGTAGCAAAAGGGGAAAGAGGGAATTGTGAAAGGACGTTCTTAAGAATGTTGCGCTGTACGGTTTTGAGCAAGTAATCAGGGGCTAACACCACCCGCTGACCGCCGTGACGCTTAGAAAGAATAATCCGTCGGTAATGGCGTGCGGCATGATTACTGAGCGCATACAGCCGCTGTATTTCTTTATCGGCGCTCCAGCCCGGCGAGCCGAACAAATCAAGCGCCAGAAGGGTTATCCGGGTAGCATCCATTCCACTCTCCACATCACGGCGACCAAAAGAGGCACCAACAGCGGCAATACCCTCAAACTATCCCGAAGGCGCGTAACTGTACTGAGCGCGTCAGCGCGACGTACGCGAAGCGTACTTAAGTACAATGGAGCGACTTTGGGTATCTGGACAAACTACTGGCGTTAAGTCGGCGACTCGCCGACCCTCCCGGCACAAAAGGCCGGAAACGCTATTGCCACTGCTGGCGAAAGCAGATTAACACGATATCTTAAACCGCATCACGCTGCGCACAGTAAAAACCTGCGCAGCGCATATTTTTAAACGCCGAACTCTTCGCGATAGGCCTTAACCGCCGCCAGATGTTCCGCCATTTCCGGCTTCTCTTCAAGATAAGCAATCAGGTCTTTCAGGGTGATGATAGAGATCACTTTGCAGTTGTAATCACGCTCAACTTCCTGAATTGCCGAAATCTCGCCGCGACCACGCTCCTGACGATCGAGCGAAATCAATACACCAGCAAGCGTCGCGCCATTGGCCTGAATAATTTCCATCGACTCGCGAATCGCCGTTCCGGCGGTGATCACATCATCCACCAGCATTACGCGTCCTTGTAACGCGCTACCAACCAGATTGCCGCCTTCACCGTGGTCTTTTGCTTCTTTGCGGTTAAAGCAGTACGGCAGGTCCAGGTCATGATGCTCCGCCAGCGCCACGGCAGTTGTGGTGGCAATCGGGATCCCTTTGTAAGCAGGGCCAAACAGCAGATCGAACTCAATGCCGGAATCCACTAACGCTTCAGCGTAAAAACGGCCTAACAGTGCCAGATCGCGCCCGGTATTAAACAGCCCGGCGTTGAAGAAATAGGGGCTTTTGCGCCCGGACTTCAGCGTAAACTCGCCAAACTTTAATACCTGCTTGCCAAGCGCAAATTCAATAAACTGGCGCTGATATGGTTTCATGCCTTCGCTCCTCATCTTACTTTTCTACAGACAAAAAAAAGGCGACTCATCAGTCGCCTTAAAAATCAGTTTGCCAGCGCCGCCTTCTGCGTCGCTACAATGGATTCGATTCCCCCTCGGGCCAGCGCCAACAAGGTGAGTAGCTCTTCATGGGTAAACGGCTCGCCTTCCGCCGTTCCCTGCACTTCAATGATGCGCCCGTCTTCGGTCATCACCACGTTCATGTCCGTTTCAGCGGCAGAGTCTTCAACGTATTCCAGATCGCAAACCGCTTCGCCGTTCACAATCCCGACAGAAACCGCGGCTACCATCCCTTTCATCGGGTTGGTTTTCAGCTTGCCATTTTCAACCAGTTTATTCAGGGCATCGGCTAGTGCAACACAAGCACCGGTGATAGAAGCAGTGCGGGTGCCGCCATCAGCCTGAAGTACGTCGCAGTCCAGCGTAATAGTAAACTCACCGAGGGCTTTCAAATCTACTGCGGCGCGCAATGCACGAGCGATCAGACGCTGGATTTCCATCGTGCGGCCGCCCTGCTTACCCTTCGCCGCTTCACGGGCATTACGGGTATGAGTAGAACGCGGCAGCATACCGTATTCTGCGGTGATCCAGCCCTGGCCCTGACCTTTCAGGAAGCGCGGCACGCCTTCTTCAATAGAGGCGGTACACAACACTTTGGTATCGCCAAATTCGACCAGCACCGAGCCTTCTGCATGTTTTGTATAGTTACGAGTCAGGGTAACGGGACGCACCTGATTATTGCTACGGCCTGCTGGACGCATATTGAAATCTCCGGCTTGAAACAAATGTGGCTGCGCATTATACGGACTTCCGGCGGTTATTCCTATCCTGACAAGGCATCGATGGCTATAATCCTTCCACCTCTCCTTTTATAAACAGGAACGTCTATGATCCGCAGTATGACCGCCTACGCCCGGCGTGAAATCAAGGGTGAATGGGGGAGCGCAACCTGGGAAATGCGCTCGGTAAACCAGCGTTATCTGGAAACTTACTTTCGTCTGCCGGAGCAGTTCCGTAGCCTTGAACCTGTCGTTCGCGAGCGTATTCGTTCTCGCCTGACGCGTGGTAAAGTGGAATGTACCCTGCGCTATGAGCCAGATGTCAGCGCACAAGGTGAGCTGATCCTCAACGAAAAACTGGCTAAACAGCTGGTAACTGCCGCGAACTGGGTAAAAATGCAGAGTGACGAAGGGGAAATCAACCCGGTTGATATTCTCCGTTGGCCAGGCGTGATGGCAGCCCAGGAGCAGGATCTCGACGCGATTGCTGCTGAAATTCTCGCGGCGCTGGATGGTACGCTGGATGACTTTATCGTCGCGCGCGAAACCGAAGGTCAGGCGCTGAAAGCATTGATCGAGCAGCGTCTGGAAGGCGTTACCGCCGAAGTGGTCAAAGTCCGCGCCCATATGCCGGAAATCCTGCAATGGCAGCGTGAGCGTCTGGTCGCTAAGCTGGAAGATGCTCAGGTTCAGTTGGAGAACAACCGTCTGGAGCAGGAGTTGGTTCTGCTGGCACAACGAATTGACGTTGCCGAAGAGTTGGACCGCCTCGAAGCGCATGTTAAAGAGACCTACAACATTCTGAAGAAAAAAGAAGCCGTTGGTCGTCGTCTGGACTTTATGATGCAGGAGTTCAACCGCGAGTCAAACACCCTGGCCTCGAAGTCTATCAATGCCGAAGTGACAAACTCTGCCATCGAGCTGAAAGTGTTGATTGAGCAGATGCGCGAGCAGATTCAGAACATTGAATAACTCGTAACGCCAATTCTTACTTTTCAGCCTTCACAAATGCCGCCCACTCAAACAGAGCGGCATTTTTCTTCCCCGCAACTTCAATTCTGTTTTGCGTGCCTGCTCCAGATTTTGCGATGTTTTTTTGCCCAGCACACTGAGAACGTGAGATACTCACAACTGTATATAAATACAGTTACAGATTTACTTTCTTTGCAATCGATATCACATGGAGTGGGCAATGAACGAACATCATCAACCTTTTGAAGAAATACGGCATTATGGCACTGAAGGGCAAGAATTTTGGTCAGCGAGAGAATTGGCACCGTTACTGGATTATCGGGACTGGCGCAATTTTAAAAGGTACTGGCCCGCGCGACTCAAGCGTGCGAAGCCAGCAATCAAGCTGCATCTGACCATTTCGTTGAAACCACCAAAATGGTTGTATTAGGTTCAGGGGCTCAACGAGAACTTGAAGATGTTCATCTCTCCCGCTATGCCTGTTACCTGGTAGTACAAAACGGCGACCCTGCGAAACCGGTTATTGCGGCAGGGCAAACTTATTTTGCTATCCAGACCCGACGGCAGGAGCTGGCTGACGATGAAGCTTTCAGGCAACTTCGTGAAGACGAAAAGCGTCTTTTTCTGAGAAATGAGTTGAAAGAACATAACAAACAATTAGTTGAGGCAGCGCAGCAAGCTGGGGTAGCGACAGCTATCGATTTCGCCATATTTCAGAATCATGGTTACCGGGGACTGTATGGTGGATTAGATCAGAAAGCCATCCATCAGCGGAAGGGGCTGAAAAAGAGTCAGAAGATCCTGGATCATATGGGTTCAACAGAACTGGCGGCTAATCTCTTTCGAGCTACCCAAACAGAAGAAAAACTCAAGCGGGATGGCGTGAATTCAAAACAGCAAGCTAACACCACACACTTTGACGTGGGTCGCAAGGTGAGGCAAACCATTCAGGAACTTGGCGGAACCATGCCTGAGGAGTTGCCGACCCCGCAGGTTAGCATCAAGCAGTTGGAAAACAGTGTAAAAATTACAGAGAAAAAATAGCAGAAACTAAAAACTCTTTTTGTTGATTGAGACACCCGATGAGTAAGCCAAGGTCCAGGTGCAGTGAACACAATGGCTAACATTGCACCTTTCTTTTCCACCCCTCAGTTTTAACCTACTTTTTCTTATGCATTTTCTCAGACAAGAAGTCAGAAGAATGCATCTATGCTACAGAAAATAACAATTTCACATAACTACAAGTTATCAATTCCCTCTCACCTTAAAAAATCTCAATCGTGACAATGCGCACAAATCGCTACCCTGCCAGACAGATTTTTAGGGAGAGAACCATGCTGTTACACATTTTGTATTTGGTTGGCATTACTGCCGAAGCCATGACGGGGGCGCTGGCGGCCGGACGACGGCGCATGGATACATTTGGCGTAATTATTATTGCGACCGCCACGGCAATTGGCGGAGGGTCAGTGCGCGATATTCTGCTGGGCCACTATCCGCTCGGCTGGGTCAAACACCCGGAATATGTGATTATCGTCGCTACCGCCGCAGTACTCACCACTATCGTTGCTCCTGTAATGCCTTACCTGCGCAAAGTGTTTCTGGTGCTCGATGCGCTCGGACTGGTGGTCTTTTCTATCATTGGCGCACAGGTTGCACTGGATATGGGACACGGCCCGATCATTGCCGTTGTCGCAGCTGTGACGACCGGCGTATTTGGCGGCGTTTTGCGCGATATGTTCTGTAAACGCATCCCACTGGTATTCCAGAAAGAGTTGTATGCCGGTGTCTCATTTGCCTCCGCCGTGCTGTACATCGCGCTGCAACACTATGTTTCTAACCATGATGTGGTGATTATCTCCACCCTGGTATTCGGCTTTTTTGCCCGTTTACTGGCGCTACGTCTTAAGCTGGGATTACCGGTCTTTTACTACAGCCACGAAGGTCACTAAGGTTCAAAACCTGTGATCTGCTGGGCAGCCAGCCAACTGCCCAGCTTCTTGATTTGCGCATTTTCCTTCCATTCAATAACCTGTCTGGCGCGCCCCGATCCAGTCCCCGGCAACTGCTGCCAGAACTGTTCTGTGCTAAATAAAAGTTGCGACCAGGACCGTTCATCACTGGCGTTAAGCGCCGCCCGGGTTAGTGGTATTCCCATTGCCATCACCCAGCGAGTAAAAGGCTGCTTACGAGCCAGATTAAACTGATGCCATAACTGTGTGCTTTTACTTTTCGCGATCCCCGGCGTGTTCTGTAATTGCTCTGGCGTTAATAAAAGCCAGGAAAAGATATGCTCAAAGCGATGAGTCTGATGCAGCGCGCGCCAGCCAGCCTCACCAATGCCATCCAGCCCCAGAACCTGTTTTGACCCCAGCCAGACTAAGCGTGAAATGAACTGTTCCCGACAAACATCAGAAGCAAAGTAGCAGGTCAACGAGTTAAAGCGGTTTTCTGGTGGTGTCGGTTTTGTGCGTTCTGTACCGCGCCAGACCACATTATCAATGCGAGGAATACCCTGCCCGGCAAGGCTGACGAGGATCTGATCACCAGGCGCAATATCCCACTCCTGCCAGCGTCTGACGGAACCAACATTCACCCGCTGAACTTTTTTATCATCCAACATGACAGGCACAAGTGACGCAACCACCGAGATTTTACCGCTCTTGCCCACCGCAAACTGAATCGCCTTCACTTCGGCAACCTGAGCTACAGGTTGATATTTCCAGGCCACCAGCCACTCTGCCTGGCCCGGCAGCCAATGGCGAGATTCGGGTTCCTTAGACGCTCGTACAACCACGCCATCGGTGACGAAGGGTAATTTCGCTTTCCACCACTCATTGCGTATGCGCTCAACCTCATCAGCATTGTTAACCGCACGGGTATACGTCTGCGTTAGAGTAAAACCTGCGGTAGTCAGCTGCTGTAAACGATCGGTCATTAACTGCGTTCCATCCGGCCATGCCCAGACAAAAACGCCCAGTGAATTCAGCGTGTCGCTATTCCCCTGGCGCATCAGGAGACCAGCAACTTTTGAGCGGGCATTTATTCCCCCCATTTGTTGTTGGATATGCCCCTCGCGCTTGAGAAATATTTCCCCCTGAAGTGTACTATTGACTAAAGGCCCGCTAACGGTTTGCGGCACAGAGGGAATTAAGCGAACTTTCTGCGTCCAGTCCTCCCCTTTCAGGCCATTGCCGCGACTGATTGCTTTGTTCAGTTTCCCGTCCCGATAAACCAGGGTTACCGCAACGCCATCGACTTTCGGCTGCACCCAAAGATCGTTGTGTTCACGCATCCAAAGACGTAGTGCATTTTTATCCGCTAATTTACGCACGCCTGTATGCGCAACTGGATGCATAACTGTGCCTGCCAAAGGTGGCATCATCGCGTCGCGGGGCTCGTTCCCAAAACAGCGTTGCCACTGCGTGAGACGGGCGCTTAACTGATCGTAAACACCGTCTTCAATCTCACTTTCCCCTTCCTTCCAGTAGTCATCGTCCCACTGTTTTATTTGCTGTTGCAGGCGGGAAATTTCTTCCTGTGCTCTGGCTGGCGACCAGGCCGGACAGACCGCCCACGCCGATGATTGCCAGCACAAGATACTTATTAATATCGCCATCCATACTTTCATCATCACCTCCGCTGTAGATAGTCAGGCAGATATACAACGTGATGAAAGCAAAGCCGAGTGGCAAAAACGGAGTCTGCGAGGACGCTTCCTGAGAATCGTCTTTATTGCAGTGAATCACAGGCAAATGCGGAAGCAGCTACGCAAAACGCAACAACTTTGCGCAAAAAGTGTGAGCAAGGGCTACGTCACATGGCCGCGCCGTGTATAATAAGCTCGTATGTAGGCTTTATTTCGCTAATCACATACGAAAGATACTCATGGCTCAAGGCACGCTTTATATTGTTTCTGCCCCCAGTGGCGCGGGTAAATCCAGCCTGATTCAGGCTTTATTAAAAACCCAACCGTTGTATGACACCCAGGTTTCTGTTTCACACACCACACGCCAACCGCGTCCTGGTGAAGTCCACGGTGAACATTATTTCTTTGTTAATCATGATGAATTTAAAGAAATGATTAGCAGAGATGCGTTCCTGGAACACGCAGAAGTTTTTGGTAATTACTATGGCACTTCGCGTGAGGCCATTGAGCAAGTACTGGCGACCGGTGTCGATGTTTTTCTCGATATCGACTGGCAGGGCGCGCAGCAAATTCGCCAGAAGATGCCGCACGCGCGGAGTATCTTTATTTTACCGCCGTCCAAAATTGAACTGGACCGCCGTCTACGCGGTCGCGGTCAGGACAGCGAAGAGGTCATTGCAAAGCGTATGGCGCAAGCTGTTGCAGAAATGAGCCATTACGCCGAATATGATTACCTGATTGTGAATGATGACTTCGATACCGCGTTGACCGATTTGAAGACCATTATTCGCGCCGAACGTCTGCGCATGAGCCGCCAAAAGCAGCGTCATGACGCTTTAATCAGCAAATTGTTGGCAGACTGAACCTGATTTCAGTATCATGCCCAGTCATTTCTTCACCTGTGGAGCTTTTTAAGTATGGCACGCGTAACTGTTCAGGACGCTGTAGAGAAAATTGGTAACCGTTTTGACCTGGTACTGGTCGCCGCGCGTCGCGCTCGTCAGATGCAGGTAGGCGGAAAGGATCCGCTGGTACCGGAAGAAAACGATAAAACCACAGTAATCGCGCTGCGCGAAATCGAAGAAGGTCTGATCAACAACCAGATCCTCGACGTTCGCGAACGCCAGGAACAGCAAGAGCAGGAAGCCGCTGAATTACAAGCCGTTACCGCTATTGCTGAAGGTCGTCGTTAATCACAAAGCGGGTCGCCCTTGTATCTGTTTGAAAGCCTGAATCAACTGATTCAAACCTACCTGCCGGAAGACCAAATCAAGCGTCTGCGGCAGGCGTATCTCGTTGCACGTGATGCTCACGAGGGGCAAACACGTTCAAGCGGTGAACCCTATATCACGCACCCGGTAGCGGTTGCCTGCATTCTGGCCGAGATGAAACTCGACTATGAAACGCTAATGGCGGCGCTGCTGCATGACGTGATTGAAGATACACCCGCCACCTACCAGGACATGGAACAGCTTTTTGGTAAAAGCGTCGCCGAGCTGGTAGAGGGGGTGTCGAAACTTGATAAACTCAAGTTCCGCGATAAGAAAGAGGCGCAGGCCGAAAACTTTCGCAAGATGATTATGGCGATGGTGCAGGATATCCGTGTCATTCTCATCAAACTTGCCGACCGTACCCACAACATGCGCACGCTGGGCTCACTTCGCCCGGACAAACGTCGCCGCATCGCCCGTGAAACCCTCGAAATTTACAGCCCGCTGGCACACCGTTTAGGTATCCACCACATTAAAACCGAACTCGAAGAGCTGGGTTTTGAGGCGCTGTATCCCAACCGTTACCGCGTAATCAAAGAAGTGGTGAAAGCCGCTCGCGGCAACCGTAAAGAGATGATCCAAAAAATCCTCTCGGAAATCGAAGGGCGTTTGCAGGAAGCGGGAATACCGTGCCGCGTCAGTGGTCGCGAGAAGCATCTTTATTCGATCTACTGCAAAATGGTGCTCAAAGAGCAGCGTTTTCACTCAATCATGGACATCTACGCCTTCCGCGTGATCGTCAATGATTCCGACACCTGTTATCGCGTGCTCGGCCAAATGCACAGCCTGTATAAGCCGCGTCCAGGTCGCGTGAAGGACTACATCGCCATTCCCAAAGCAAACGGCTATCAATCTTTGCACACTTCGATGATTGGCCCGCACGGCGTGCCGGTTGAAGTCCAGATCCGTACCGAAGATATGGACCAGATGGCAGAGATGGGTGTTGCCGCGCACTGGGCTTATAAAGAGCACGGCGAAACCAGTACTACCGCACAAATTCGCGCCCAGCGCTGGATGCAAAGCCTGCTGGAGCTGCAACAGAGCGCCGGTAGCTCGTTTGAATTTATCGAGAGCGTTAAATCCGATCTCTTCCCGGATGAGATTTACGTTTTCACACCGGAAGGGCGTATTGTCGAGCTGCCTGCCGGTGCCACACCTGTCGACTTCGCTTATGCAGTGCATACTGATATCGGTCATGCCTGCGTGGGCGCTCGCGTCGACCGTCAGCCTTACCCGCTGTCGCAGCCGCTCTCCAGTGGCCAAACCGTTGAAATCATTACCGCACCGGGCGCTCGCCCGAATGCCGCATGGCTGAACTTTGTCGTTAGCTCGAAAGCGCGCGCCAAAATTCGTCAGTTGCTGAAAAACCTCAAGCGTGATGATTCTGTAAGCCTGGGCCGTCGTCTGCTCAATCATGCGTTGGGTGGCAGCCGTAAGCTCAATGAAATCCCGCCGGAAAATATTCAGCGCGAGCTGGACCGCATGAAGCTGGCAACGCTTGACGATCTGCTGGCTGAAATCGGCCTTGGTAACGCAATGAGCGTGGTGGTCGCGAAAAATCTGCAACATGGGGACGCCTCCATTCCGCCGGCGACTCAAAGCCACGGGCATCTGCCGATTAAAGGTGCTGATGGCGTGTTGATCACCTTTGCGAAATGCTGCCGCCCTATTCCTGGCGACCCGATTATCGCCCACGTCAGCCCCGGTAAAGGTCTGGTGATCCACCATGAATCCTGCCGTAACATCCGTGGCTACCAGAAAGAGCCAGAAAAATTTATGGCTGTGGAATGGGATAAAGAGACGGCACAGGAGTTCATCACCGAAATCAAGGTGGAGATGTTCAATCATCAGGGCGCGCTGGCAAACCTGACGGCGGCAATTAACACCACGACCTCGAATATTCAAAGTTTGAATACAGAAGAAAAAGATGGTCGCGTCTACAGCGCCTTTATTCGTCTGACCGCCCGTGACCGTGTGCATCTGGCGAATATCATGCGCAAAATCCGCGTGATGCCAGACGTGATTAAAGTCACCCGAAACCGAAATTAATGTTTTATGAACCCAACACGTTATGCACGCATCTGCGAAATGCTCGCCAGGCGGCAGCCTGATCTGACCGTCTGCATGGAGCAGGTCCACAAACCTCATAACGTTTCTGCGATTATTCGTACTGCAGATGCCGTTGGCGTACATGAAGTTCATGCTGTCTGGCCTGGCAGTCGGATGCGCACCATGGCTTCGGCTGCGGCTGGCAGCAACAGTTGGGTGCAGGTGAAAACACACCGCACCATTGGCGATGCCGTTGCTCATCTGAAAGGCCAGGGCATGCAGATTCTGGCAACCCATCTTTCTGATAACGCTGTCGATTTCCGCGAAATTGATTATACCCGCCCGACCTGTATTTTGATGGGACAGGAGAAAACAGGTATCACGCAGGAAGCGTTAGCCCTGGCGGATCAGGACATCATCATTCCGATGATCGGCATGGTGCAGTCGCTGAATGTTTCCGTTGCCTCAGCCCTTATTCTTTACGAAGCCCAGCGCCAGCGGCAAAACGCAGGCATGTACCTGCGTGAAAACAGCATGTTGCCGGAAGCAGAGCAACAACGCCTGCTGTTTGAGGGCGGCTATCCGGTGCTGGCGAAAGTCGCAAAACGCAAAGGCCTGCCTTACCCCCACGTTAATCAGCAAGGCGAGATCGAAGCTGATGCCGACTGGTGGGCCACTATGCAGGCAGCAGGGTAAGCGCCATGAAAGGTCGCCTGTTAGATGCTGTTCCGCTCAGTTCGCTAACGGGCGTTGGCGCGGCGCAAAGTAATAAGCTGGCGAAAATCAATCTGCATACCGTGCAGGATTTACTCTTACACCTTCCTCTGCGCTACGAAGATCGCACCCATCTCTACCCCATCGGTGAACTACTGCCGGGCGTTTATGCCACGGTGGAAGGCGAAGTGCTGAATTGCAATATCTCTTTCGGCGGTCGGCGGATGATGACCTGCCAGATCAGCGACGGTTCCGGCATTCTCACCATGCGCTTTTTCAACTTCAACGCGGCAATGAAAAATAGCCTGGCGACTGGCCGCCGCGTGCTGGCCTATGGCGAAGCAAAGCGCGGTAAATATGGTGCGGAGATGATCCACCCGGAATACCGCGTGCAGGGAGATCTCAGTATGCCAGAGTTGCAGGAAACGCTAACGCCGGTTTACCCAACTACGGAAGGCATAAAGCAGGCCACGCTGCGTAAATTAACCGACCAGGCGCTGGATCTGCTCGACACCTGCGCCATTGAAGAACTCCTGCCGCCGGAACTGTCACAAGGAATGATGACGCTACCGGAAGCGTTGCGCACTTTGCACCGCCCGCCGCCGACGCTACAGCTTAGCGATCTCGAAACCGGGCAGCATCCGGCACAACGCCGGCTGATTCTGGAAGAGTTGCTGGCGCACAACCTCAGCATGTTAGCCTTACGTGCCGGAGCACAGCGTTTTCATGCCCAGCCGCTGAGCGCCAATGACGCGCTGAAAAATAAACTCCTCGCAGCCTTACCGTTCAAGCCAACGGGCGCACAGGCACGCGTGGTGGCGGAGATCGAGCGCGATATGGCGCTGGATGTGCCGATGATGCGCCTGGTGCAGGGCGATGTAGGTTCCGGTAAAACGCTGGTCGCCGCCCTCGCCGCGTTGCGTGCGATTGCGCACGGCAAACAGGTGGCATTGATGGCACCAACCGAATTACTCGCCGAGCAGCACGCCAATAACTTCCGTAACTGGTTTGCTCCGCTCGGTATCGAAGTGGGCTGGCTCGCCGGTAAACAGAAAGGTAAAGCACGACTGGCACAGCAAGAA
Source organism: Escherichia sp. MOD1-EC5189 (assembly GCF_002966045.1). Taxonomy (NCBI): domain Bacteria; kingdom Pseudomonadati; phylum Pseudomonadota; class Gammaproteobacteria; order Enterobacterales; family Enterobacteriaceae; genus Escherichia; species Escherichia sp. MOD1-EC5189. Next base: position 119,098 of record NZ_PTRX01000012.1, read on the forward strand.
GCCATCGCCAGCGGTCAGGTGCAGATGATTGTTGGTACGCACGCCATCTTCCAGGAACAGGTGCAGTTTAATGGCCTGGCGCTGGTGATCATCGACGAACAGCACCGTTTTGGTGTGCATCAGCGTCTGGCGTTATGGGAGAAAGGCCAGCAGCAGGGTTTCCATCCGCATCAGTTGATCATGACCGCTACGCCGATCCCCCGCACGTTGGCGATGACTGCATATGCCGATCTCGATACCTCGGTCATTGATGAGTTACCGCCAGGTCGTACGCCTGTGACGACGGTGGCTATCCCGGATACCCGCCGCAACGACATTATCGACCGCGTGCGCCACGCCTGCATGACTGAAGGTCGTCAGGCGTACTGGGTTTGTACGTTGATTGAAGAGTCAGAGTTACTGGAAGCGCAGGCAGCAGAAGCCACGTGGGAAGAGTTGAAACTGGCGCTACCAGAGTTGAATATTGGCCTGGTACACGGACGGATGAAGCCAGCCGAGAAGCAGGCCGTCATGGCATCATTTAAACAAGGCGAGTTACACCTGCTGGTTGCCACGACCGTTATTGAAGTCGGCGTTGATGTGCCCAACGCCAGCCTGATGATTATCGAAAACCCGGAGCGTCTGGGCCTTGCGCAACTCCACCAGCTGCGTGGCCGCGTGGGTCGTGGCGCGGTGGCTTCTCACTGTGTGCTGCTCTACAAAACGCCGCTCTCCAAAAACGCGCAAATCCGCCTGCAAGTGCTACGCGACAGCAACGACGGTTTTGTGATTGCACAAAAAGATCTGGAGATTCGCGGCCCTGGCGAATTGTTAGGCACGCGTCAGACGGGTAATGCTGAATTTAAAGTGGCGGATTTGCTGCGCGATCAGGCGATGATCCCGGAAGTTCAGCGCCTGGCACGCCATATTCACGAACGTTACCCACAGCAGGCAAAAGCCCTGATAGAACGCTGGATGCCAGAAACGGAACGTTACTCAAATGCGTAAAAGGCGGCGGTGAGAAACCGCCATTTCAGGTTACCCTACCTTCCTGTAGGATGCGGCGTGAACGCCTTATCCGTCCTAAAAAAACTACAAATTCAATAAATTGTGAATCAATGCGCAGGCATGATAAGCGAAGCATATCAGGCTTTTGTCTTTGTTGCGGCGGCACTTCTACCGCCGCTTCATCGGTTAACCCGCAAAAATCGGCAACATCAAATACAGTTTAATCACCAGCGCGTTAACGATATCAATAAAGAACGCACCAACCATCGGCACGACCAGGAACGCCATGTGCGACGGGCCAAAACGTTCGGTGATTGCTTGCATGTTGGCGATTGCCGTTGGCGTTGCACCAAGGCCAAAACCACAGTGACCCGCAGCCAGCACCGCCGCATCGTAGTTTTTGCCCATCATGCGCCAGGTAACGAAGATGGCATACAACGCCATGAAGATGGTCTGTACCACCAGAATCGCCAGCATCGGCAGCGCCAGCGAAGCCAGCTCCCATAGTTTCAGCCCCATCAGCGCCATCGCCAGGAACAACGACAGGCTTACGTTACCAAGCACGGATACCGCACGCTCAAAGACGCGGTAAAAGCCCATCATTGACAGACCGTTGCTCAGAATCACGCCAACAAACAGTACACAGACGAAGGTCGGCAGTTCAAAAGCAGTGCCAGCCAAAAGTTGCGCAACAATTTTCCCCACCGTCAGGCAGATAGCAATCAGCGCGATAGTTTCAATCAGCACCAGCGAGGTGATCATGCGGCCCACATCCGGCTTTTCGAACGCCGTCGGGACTTCCTGGTCATCCGGAATACCGTTCGGTGTGGTGGAGTGTTTCACCAGATAGCGCGCCACCGGACCGCCAATCAAGCCGCCCAGCACCAGACCAAACGTTGCACAGGCCATCGCCACTTCCGTCGCATTGGTGAAGCCATAACGTTCAATGAACAATTTACTCCAGGCAGCACCCGTACCGTGACCGCCCGAAAGCGTAATAGATCCGGCCAGCAGCCCCATCAGTGGATCAAGCCCTAACAGGCTAGCCATACCAATGCCAATGGCATTTTGCATCACCAATAGGCCAACAACCACAATCAGGAAAATACCAACCACACGCCCACCAGCGCGCAGACTGGCAAGGTTGGCGTTCAGGCCAATGGTGGCGAAGAAAGCCAGCATTAACGGATCGCGCAGGGACATATCAAAGTTGACTTCCCAGCCCATGCTTTTTTTCAGTACCAGTAGCGCCAGCGCCACCAACAAACCACCCGCAACAGGTTCCGGTATGGTGTATTTCTTCAAAAAGGAGACGGAATGGACCAACTTACGCCCGAGCAGCAACGTCAGCGTTGCAGCAACAAGCGTTGCTAAAGTATCGAGATGAAACATAGTTACTCCTTTGTATCCGCATCACTCTTTCATACTCGTCATACTTCATCGCGCAGTGGCAACTTCATGAAATATGACGGGTATCGAGTTATGCTTTCCTGGGTCAAATTCTCAGCTGTTAATGAACAAATGGCATGGATTTTAAGCAGAAAAATACCAAAAGTTATATAAAAAAGTGCATTTATCTCATTTAAATATTTAGCAGAGCCCGTGGCAAACGTTTGCTTTTCTCTTTCGGTCAGCTAAAATGCCCGCTTTGCTACCACGGGATTGTTTTCGATGTCTGTTTCCACCCTCGAGTCAGAAAATGCGCAACCGGTTGCGCAGACTCAAAACAGCGAACTGATTTACCGTCTTGAAGATCGTCCGCCGCTTCCTCAAACTCTGTTTGCCGCCTGTCAGCATCTGCTGGCGATGTTCGTTGCGGTGATCACGCCAGCGCTATTAATCTGCCAGGCGCTGGGTTTACCGGCACAAGACACGCAACACATTATTAGTATGTCGCTGTTTGCCTCCGGTGTGGCGTCGATTATTCAAATTAAGGCCTGGGGTCCGGTTGGCTCCGGGCTGTTGTCTATTCAGGGCACCAGCTTCAACTTTGTTGCCCCGCTGATTATGGGCGGTACAGCGCTTAAGACTGGTGGTGCTGATGTTCCTACCATGATGGCGGCTTTGTTCGGCACGCTGATGCTGGCAAGTTGCACCGAGATGGTGATCTCCCGTGTTCTGCATCTGGCGCGCCGCATTATTACGCCGCTGGTTTCTGGCGTTGTGGTGATGATTATCGGCCTGTCGCTGATTCAGGTTGGGCTAACATCCATTGGCGGCGGTTACGCAGCCATGAGCGATAACACCTTCGGCGCACCGAAAAATCTGTTGCTGGCAGGCGTGGTCTTGGCCTTAATTATCCTGCTTAACCGTCAACGTAACCCATATTTGCGCGTGGCCTCACTGGTGATTGCGATGGCGGCCGGATATGCGCTGGCGTGGTTTATGGGCATGTTGCCAGAAAGCAACGAACCGATGACGCAAGAACTGATTATGGTGCCAACGCCGCTCTATTACGGTCTTGGCATTGAATGGAGTCTGCTGCTACCGCTGATGCTGGTCTTTATGATCACTTCGCTGGAAACCATTGGCGATATCACGGCGACCTCTGACGTTTCCGAACAGCCAGTGTCCGGTCCGCTGTACATGAAACGCCTGAAAGGCGGCGTGCTGGCAAACGGCCTGAACTCGTTTGTCTCGGCGGTGTTTAACACCTTCCCTAACTCCTGCTTCGGACAGAACAACGGAGTGATCCAGTTGACCGGAGTTGCCAGCCGCTATGTCGGTTTTGTCGTCGCACTGATGTTGATCGTGCTGGGCCTGTTCCCGGCAGTGAGTGGTTTTGTACAACACATTCCAGAACCGGTTCTGGGTGGCGCTACGCTTGTGATGTTTGGCACCATCGCCGCCTCCGGTGTGCGTATCGTTTCTCGTGAGCCGCTGAACCGTCGGGCGATTCTGATTATCGCGCTGTCGCTGGCGGTCGGTCTGGGCGTGTCTCAGCAGCCGCTGATTTTGCAGTTTGCCCCTGAATGGCTGAAAAACCTGCTCTCCTCCGGAATCGCCGCGGGCGGTATTACTGCCATCGTGCTGAATCTGATTTTCCCACCAGAAAAACAGTAATTCACTGGCGGCGGTAAGATAATTACCGCCGCAGTCTCACCTCTTTCACCATTCCCGCCTTGAGGATTGCGCGTAAATCGTGCATAACTCCCTTATGTGCATTTCACGGGATGGAAGACCATGAAATTTATTGGGAAGCTGCTTCTCTACATTCTCATCGCTCTGTTAGTGGTGATCGCTGGCCTCTATTTCCTTCTGCAAACCCGCTGGGGAGCAGAACATATCAGCGCATGGGTTTCCGATAATAGCGACTATCATCTGGCCTTCGGGGCGATGGATCATCGCTTTTCTGCGCCATCTCATATCGTACTGGAGAACGTCACGTTTGGTCGTGATGGTCAGCCCGCTACCCTGGTGGCAAAAAGTGTCGACATTGCGCTAAGCAGTCGGCAACTGACCGAACCACGCCATGTCGATACCATCCTGCTGGAAAACGGGACGCTGAATCTCACCGACCAGACCGCGCCGCTGCCGTTCAAAGCCGATCGTCTGCAACTGCGTGATATGGCGTTTAATAGCCCGAATAGCGAATGGAAACTGAGCGCGCAACGGGTAAATGGCGGCGTGGTTCCGTGGTCACCAGAAGCCGGTAAAGTGCTGGGTACGAAGGCGCAAATTCAATTCAGCGCCGGATCGCTTTCGCTCAATAATGTTCCTGCAACTAATGTACTGATTGAAGGCAGTATTGATAACGATCGCGTTACGCTGACTAATCTGGGTGCCGACATCGCCCGCGGGACATTAACCGGAAACGCGCAGCGTAACGCCGACGGCAGCTGGCAGGTGGAAAATCTGCGCCTGGCGGATATCCGTCTACAAAGCGAAAAATCGCTAACTGACTTCTTTGCACCATTGCGCTCTGTCCCGTCGTTGCAGATTGGTCGCCTGGAAGTCATTGACGCTCGTCTGCAAGGTCCGGACTGGGCGGTGACCGACCTCGATCTCAGCTTGCGCAACATGACCTTCAGTAAAGATGACTGGCAGACACAGGAAGGCAAACTGTCGATGAACGCCAGCGAGTTTATTTATGGTTCGCTGCATTTATTTGACCCGATTATAAACGCGGAATTTTCCCCGCAGGGCGTAGCACTGCGCCAGTTCACCAGCCGCTGGGAAGGGGGCATAGTCAGAACGTCAGGGAACTGGTTGCGTGACGGGAAAATGTTGATCCTTGATGATGCGGCAATTGCCGGACTGGAATATACCTTGCCAAAAAACTGGCAACAGTTGTGGATGGAAACGACACCCGGTTGGTTAAACAACCTGCAACTGAAGAGATTTAGCGCCAGCCGCAATCTGATCATTGATATCGACCCTGACTTCCCGTGGCAGCTCACCGCGCTCGATGGTTACGGTGCCAATCTGACGCTGGTTACCGATCATAAATGGGGCGTCTGGAGTGGTTCGGTGAATCTGAATGCCGCCGCCGCGACGTTCAATCGTGTTGATGTCCGTCGCCCGTCGCTGGCGCTGACTGCCAATAGCAGTACGGTAAATATCAGCGAACTGAGCGCATTTACCGAAAAAGGTATTCTGGAAGCCACCGCCAGTGTTTCACAAACGCCACAACGTCAGACCCATATCAGCCTGAACGGACGCGGTGTGCCGGTGAATATTCTGCAACAGTGGGGATGGCCTGAGTTACCGTTGACTGGCGACGGCAATATTCAGCTCACCGCCAGCGGCGATATTCAGGCCAATGCACCGCTAAAACCCACGGTTAACGGGCAATTGCATGCCGTGAACGCCGAGAAACAGCAAGTGACCCAGACCATGAATGCGGGCGTCGTTTCCAGTGGTGAAGTTACGTCGACGGAGCCGGTGCAGTAAAAATAAGGACGCTAGCGGATATCAGCGCTAGCGTTCCCCGTTATTAGCGCAAAATTCCATACTCACTGCACAATAACCATTTCACCGGTTCATCTTCTTCTATCGCCGGAAAACGTCCTCCCGGCTCAAGAAAATAATTATCGTGTTGGTCATCATTTACCATCGAAATTTCCCAGCCGAGAACAAACGCTTTTTCCGCCCAGAAGCGATGATACAGACGCGGCGGCAGGCAAATGCCCTGCCCCGGCTTTAACACCAGCGTTTCACCAGGTTTCATGGTACGCCGCTGACCATCAACGTTCACGGTAATGACTCGTTGATCATCACAGAGATTGGCTTCGTTGGCCCAGGCCAACTGCATGCATAAGTCTCCACCGCCCCGATTGAGGATATCTTCCATTTTGTGGGTGTGAAAATGCCAGGGAGTCTGCTGATCTTGTTGGATCTGCAACATTTTCTCAGCATACGGTTTTGGATATGCCGCCGACCCCAGCGCGCCGTTGCGCATCGTTAGCAATGTTAGTCCCGTTTGGTTGAAATCACCACGACCAAAATCGGTGATATCCCAACCGAGCTGTAAGTCGACTACTTCTTGCCAGTTATCCCGTTCCCGCTGCAGCCAGTCATCCACCGTAAAATAGGCGAACTCTGGCAAACAAACGCGGAAGGTCTGCGCAATGGCATGTGCTTTATCAATAACATAATTAATTTGTGAGCGTTTCATTGGCTTCTCCGTTGCGCATAGCAAGCCAGGCAGCGCCACGCATTCCGCTACTGTCGCCGTGCTGTGCTTTTACAATGGGAGTGGTGAATTGATCGGTGAAAACCAGTGGAGCAACTTCTGCGTTCAGATCGGTGATAAGCAGTTCCACATTCGAAAGCCCGCCGCCGATCACAATCACGCCAGGGTCAACAACGTTAACGATGGTTGCCAGCGTGCGGGCAAGCTGTTGGCGAAAACGTGCCACCTGCTGCATGGCACAAGCATCACCACGTTGTGCCAGGGTGACAATCGCCGCAGGAGTGAGCAAGTTACCAGTCATCTGTTGATAGCGTTCACTAAAACCGCTGCCGGAAATAAACGACTCCACGCAGTTGTGTTTGCCGCAATAGCAACTGACTGATGGACCATCTTCCTGCTCCGTATAGCCTGGCAACGTGATATGACCGCATTCGGCAGCATTTCCCCAGGCCCCTATAAACGGTCGTTGCTTGATGGCAATGCCACCGCCGCAGCCCGTGCCAAGCGTAATACCAAATACCACGTCATAATCTTGCCCGGCACCGTCGCAAGCTTCTGATAGCGCGAAACTGTTACCATCATTGGCTATCACCACCGGTTGCCCAAGCAATTGCTGCAAATCAGCCTGTAACGCATGACCGTTAATCACCTGAATATTCGCATTTTTAATCAGGCCAGTGAGTGGCGAGATACTGCCGGGTAAGGCGATCCCTGTCAGCATCGGTCGTTGAACGTCCCGCCTAATCTGCTCGATAAGCGCCACAACGCATGAGACAAATTGTTGATATGTCGACTTTTGCGTCGGGCAGCGGTAACGGCGAATCTCCCAGCCATGCGCATCCATGACGACGGCGGCGATTTTGGTCCCACCAATATCCAACCCCAGATAGTGCATATCTCGTTCCTTGTTGCGTAAAAGGCGGGTCACCCCGCCCTTCTGGCTTAGTACAGTGATGCTTTACCGAGCGAACCGAACAGTTTCATTTTGTGGCGAATGACTTCCCGCGCCGCGCTAATCGCATCCGGATAGATGACGTTCGGGTCCCACCAGCTCTCTTTAGCGAGAATTTCACGCACTTTCTGGAAATAGGCGTATTTCATATCGCTGGAGATATTGATTTTGCCGACGCCGAGCGTAACGGATTCAGCAATCTCCGCGTCCGGATTTGCCGAACCACCGTGCAACACCAATGGAATATCAATGCGCCCGGCAATGTCGCGCAAAATGTCCATTTGCAGCTTCGGCTGCATCCCTTTTGGATAGATGCCATGCGCTGTACCAATCGCCACAGCCAGTGTGTCGGCACCTGTACGAGCAATAAAATCGGCGGCCTGCGCCGGATCTGTGTAGGTCACTTGTGAAACACCACCTTCTACCGACGTTCCTGTTTGTCCGATGGTTCCCAGTTCACCCTCAACCGATACTCCAACCGCGTGAGCGAGGCGAACCACTTCTGCGGTCAGCGCCACGTTTTCTTCATACGGCAGCAGCGAACCGTCGATCATTACTGAGGTAAATCCGCAGCGAATCGCACGCAAAACATGCTCTACAGAGGCGCCATGATCGAGGTGCAGTACAAACGGGACCGGACTACGCTGGGTAATTTCGCGAATGTGAGCGAAAAAGGCATCGCCCACAAAATCATGTTCGCTGGGATGGATGGCAATAATCGCCGGAGTATTTGTCGCTTCTGCTTCATCCACGACTGCGCGAAGGAAACAGTTATCCGCCACATTAAATGCGCCAATGGCAAAGCCGTGCTGGCGGGTAGGTTGCAGTAATTCTTTCATCGAAACTAACATGTTAAATCTCCAGTTTCAGCGTGTAGTCCGCCCTGCCGGTGCGTTATTGCACTGGCATAAAGGCCATGACAGAAAATAAATCAGGCTTTGCCGATAGAGCCGCTCGCCTGTAAATACGGTGTAATCGCTTCTTCGAAGGCCAGTTCCATAGCTTTCAGCGCGTCCACCAGTTCAATGGATATATCGTGACAGAGGGTATGCAGGAGCGCGGATTTCCCCCGTTCAAAAATGGCCGCCCCCACGTTGATTTTTGCTACCCCCAGCGTCGTACAGAGCTGGAGCTGATCGAACGGCGTACCGCTACCGCCATGTAATGCCAGAGGCACGCTCGAGCAGTGGAAAATCTCCGCCAGACGCTGAAAATCAATAGCAGGTACAACACCAGGCGCGTACATGCCGTGCGCCGTGCCTACCGAGACGGCCAGTAGATCAATGCCTGTCTGCGCGATAAACGGTTCCACATCAGTGGGTTGCGTCATCAGGTCGGCATTGGTGGCCTGGTCGTAACGCGGCGCATCTGCCAGATGGCCCAGTTCGCCTTCCACGCAGAGCTGCGCGCTGGCGGCGAGTTCCACCACCGCCCTGGTCTGGCGCACGTTTTCCTCCAGGGGAAAAGCAGAAGCATCAATCATTAATCCGCTGAAACCAGCACGAAACGCCTGACGAATACAGTCCGGATTTTTGCCATGATCAAGCGCCAGAGCGACCGGTACTGAGGCAGATTCCGCGAGCGTTTTAACCACTGCCGCCGCGACGGGTGCAGGAAAATGCGCCAGATGCCCCTGATAGAGATTGAGAATGATCGGCGCACGATGCTTCTCCGCCACGCGGATAGCTGCGTGAGCACTTTCCAGATTCATACAGTTGATCGCCAGCAAGGCGTAATGTTCATGCCAGGCTTTCATCACCATACTTTTCATATCGGCAAACATAGGGCCTCCGGTTATTCGAGGGTGAAAGTGATCTCTTCATCTTTCAGCTTTTGATCGCTCAGTTCGTCAAACTCTTCGTCACGTTCCGTTACCGGTTTCTTCCAGAGTGAAAGCATCACGCCACAAATCACCGTGCCTATACCCAGCGCCAGGCAAAACAGCAGAGGATGGGTGAACAGAGGCACAACAAACAGGCCGCCATGCGGAACCGGACTCTCCACGCCCCACACCATGATTAAGCCGCCCGCGACCGCCGATGCCACCACACAAGATCCCACTACTCGCAGCAGGTCACGCGCGGCGATCGGAATGACTCCTTCAGTGATCATGCAGATCCCCATCGGAAACGCGGCTTTCAGCGCCTCGCGCTCCGCACGGGTGTATTTATGGCGTGTCAGTAAGAACGAAAGTGTGATGCCAAACGGAGGGATGATTGAGCCGACAAATTTCACGGCTTCTGGCCCGTAGACGCCGCTGACCAGCAAGCCATCGGAAAACAACGACATTGTTTTATTTACCGGACCACCGAAATCGAAGGTTGCCATCGCGCCAAGTATGGCCCCCATCAGGAAGCGCGATCCGCCCTGCATCGACTCGAGCAAATGAATCAGTGCTTCTTGTAACCAGGCGATGGGTTTACCAATCAGCGTCATCATTAACAGCCCACCGATAATGGTGCTTAATACCGGCAACACCATGATTGGCATGAGTCCTTGCATCGACTGCGGCAGGCGGATATAGCGTTTAAGTAGCAAAATGGTGTAGCCCACCAGGAAACCACCCAACATACCGCCAATAAATCCGGTATGGATTTGCCCGCAGAGAAAGCCGACAATCAGGCCCGGGGCAAATCCGGGACGATCGGCAATAGAATAGGCAATTGCCGCGCTAATCAGCGGCACAATCAGCCCCATTCCCCAGCCGCCAATCTGATTAAGCATCCACGGGATTGTTCCTGTTTTTTCACCAACATCTGTACCGCCAAGAACTTGCCCCAACGCAATACATATCCCGGCGGCCACAATAAGGGGTATCATCCACGAGATGCCGGTTAATAAATGTTTTTTAATTTCCTGTGAAACCGGAATTTTATTGTCTTTCATATTAAGATCCCTCCAGTATAAGGATCATTTGTTTCCCAGTGATTTTTCGACCTTTTCAAGAAATTGAACGGGCGATTTAATGACGATCTCTGTCTTTACTCGCACAATACGTTTATTGGTGAAGCGTTCTTCTCCTTTTATTTTCACATCTACAGCAAGAATCACGACGTCAGCAGCAGAGATATCTGCCGCCTGTAATTCATTTTCTGTACCAATGGTTCCCTGGGTTTCAACTTTAATGGTATGGCCCAGAGCTTTTGCTCCTTTGATTAACTTTTCACGAGCAATATAGGTATGAGCAATACCCGCCGTACAGGCGGCAACACAGACAATATTCATGACATACTCACTGTTATTTAGCAGACATCGGATTGTGCATACTGACTAAAGAGATCAATGATTTTTTGCGGACTCGTCTCAACTAACAATTGTTCTATGATGTCATCATCCGCCAGCGCGCCCGCGACCTGGGAAAGTAAACGGATATGGGTGGTATTTTGATCTTCAAGACGTACCGCAAATAAAATAATACAGCGCACGCTACTGCCATCCAGCGTTTCCCAGGGAATATCCTGCCGGGTACGGCCAATTGCCAGCGTAGTATTAATCACAGCTGAAGATTTACCATGCGGGATCGCAATATGATTTTCAAAACCAGTCGAGCCTTCCGCTTCGCGCTGCCAGACATCTTTAATAAAGGTTTCCCGACAATCGATCGCACCATCTTTTTTGAGAAGATTAGTTAATTCTTCAATCGCCTCCGCTTTATTCGTCGCTTGCATATCTAAAATAACGCGATTCGTATTCAGGATTTTTGTTATGTCCATTCGTCATACCTCATAAAATTCTGACATTAAATTTCAACGACCCGAGACGTCGCATGATGTAATTTTTCCGTAATCACCATTTCAGTGACCCGCTTAATATCGGCATCATTAAAAAAAGCGGTAACATAAGCGACCGGCATAGTGACTGTAGGCAAATTAATGGTCGAAATAATCAGTTCGATATTGTCAGGCAAAACCTGTGATAAATTCGCTGCTGAAATAACATCAACAATCGTCCATTCAGGAAATGCTCGCAGAATACGGCTTTTCAGTAGATGCGAAGTTCCGATTCCGGTTGAACAGACCAGTAATACACGTTTACGGGCAATTTGCCGCTCCATCGCAGCCTGAAAATGAACGGTCAGGTAACCCACTTCATCCTCGCTCACTGCATTCTCACCCCAGGTTTTAAATACCTGATTCACCACATATTGCGTCAACCGCCAGACATCCGCTAATTCTGCTTTAATATCTTCCAGCAATGGATTACGGATATGAATGCGATAATTTAAACGGTTAATCAGCGGCTTAATATGAACCAACAAGCCATCATATAATGCGCTGTCTTCACTAAAATCGCAGTCCACGATGTCACTGAATACCGTAATTAAACGCCAGGTAATCAGACGCGCTTCATTGCTGGCCTGCATATGTGAAATAATGCTAACATCTTTTTGTCCATCAATCGCCACACCTGATGAAATGATATATTGATAAATAAACCAGACTTCATCATCTGGCAATGTATGTGCAATTCGTTGTTCTATCTTATGAATCATCTGACTGGCAACATTAAAGATATTTTCATCATATTGCCTGGTTTGATCTTCTTCTCTTGATAACGCATTCCCGTGCGTGTTGCGATACATCATAATAAGGATGTGAGTAAAAATGTTAACGTAATAAGGTTCTCCCAAAGACCAACTTAATTCATTTTCCATATCCAGTAACAATGACTGGACAAATAACACTTCTTCCTCTCCAAAATAATGGACTAATGCTTTATAGCTTCCGGGATCCAGACGTGAATACACGACACCTTGCGGCTCATTATGGTTAATAATGCCGTTAATCAGTAATGCCATTGCCTGTCGGACTTGCCCTTCACTACCTTCAATATGCGTACCACTTGGGCTGCGGATCAACGATAACCCCAACGGCGCAAGCCAGGACTCAATTACTCTCAGGTCATTAACAATAGAGGCTCCGCTGATAAAGTAGCGTTCTGACAATTTACTGATCGACGTTTCATTCGGTGTTTCACTTAATAACTGCGACGCTATTTTAACGCGCCTGGCATTATTCATTACACCATCGATCTCTTCACATTCTGCCACCAACAAATGATCAAGATGCAGCAAATCAGCAATATTCTCCGCGCTTAACATCACTCCCGCGCCAGCACGCTTCTCAACATTTATTCTCCATTGCCCCAGCCATTGCTCAAGTAAACGTAAATCACGTTGAATGGTTTTTTCCGAAACATTTAAATAGCCGGCAATCGTAACAATAGCCGTATATTCCCTTCGTGGTAGAAGGAATCGTAATAATCTGTTTTGTCGCGAGGTAATCATTTGCATTTTTTACCCTTATCACAGATTAAGAAGCCCCATGAGGAAGAGCTTCAGTTGCCATCTCTGAGGGTAAATATAAAGCAGAATAATTTCACAACAATACTAAAATCTGTCCGTAATCCGGACAGTGATAAAACAAAGCAAGGCGGTTAAGGGATATTTTTCAGCACAGATCACATTTTCGCGATGAATAATCGTGATCATGCTCGCAAATACGATGGAAGAAATATTTATTACCAGATGTGAGATTATTTACCGGATACGACACAAAACCATTCGTATCCGGCATTCTTCAATAGATTACAACGTAATTGTCAGCGCATTCCCTTGAGGCGTCACCACCAGCCCCTGCTCACTTTCAGCCTGCGAACCGCCTTGCAGACCATTTACTTTCACAACATTGCGCAAGCACAGCGTCCAGTTCTTCGCCACGCCCGCACCATTCACAGTAATTGTGTTGCCAGTACGCGCCGCTTTCAGGGTGAAAAGAACGGAACCATCGGCAGCGGGCACTTCACAGATGGCTTCATGCCCGTCTTGCAGATTAAAGAGCTGGAATGCCATGCCTTCGTGCCACGCGTAATCGGGACGTTGCTCGTTGTTGCCCAGCGCCAGTAGGGTGTTATCACGCACATAAACGGGCAGACTCAGAAAGCCGTGCTGCTGTTTATGCCAGCGACTACCATCGAGTTCATCGTTGTGCCACAGGTGTGTCCAGCGACCTTCCGGCAAGTAGAACTGCACATCGCCCGATTCAGTGAACACTGGAGCAACCATCACGTTGTCGCCTAACATGTATTGACGGTCAAGGTAATCACAAGCCGGATCGTCCGGAAACTCCATCATCATGGCCCGCATCATCGGCGTACCCCGCGCGTTCGCACGAGCAGCCTCACGATACAGATACGGCATCATGCGGCATTTCAGTTGCGTGAAGAAGCGCACCACATCACAGGACTCATCATCATAGGCCCACGGCACACGATAAGATTTGCTGCCGTGTAAACGGCTATGGCTGGAGAGCAAACCAAACGCGCACCAGCGTTTGTAAACGTGCGCCGGAGCGGTATTCTCAAAGCCGCCGATATCGTGGCTCCAGAAGCCAAAACCAGAAAGGCCAATAGACAAACCACCGCGCAGGCTTTCCGCCATTGATTCGTAGTTAGCGTAACAGTCGCCACCCCAATGTACCGGGAATTTCTGCGCACCGACGGAGGCCGAGCGGGCAAACAAGACGGCTTCTTCCTCGCCAACGGTTTCCTTGAGCACGTTCCACACCAGTTCGTTGTAGATGTACGCATAATGGTTATGCATTTTCTGCGGATCGGAACCGTCAAACCACTGAACATCGGTTGGTATACGTTCGCCAAAGTCGGTCTTAAAGCAATCAACGCCCATCGCGACCAGACCTTTCAGTTTGTCGGCGTACCATTTGCAGGCATCCGGATTGGTAAAGTCATAAATCGCCAGACCTGGCTGCCATTTATCCCACTGCCACAGCGAACCGTCCGGGCGTTTGAGTAAATAACCTTTCTCTTGTAACTCTTTAAAGACAGGGGATTTTTGCCCGATATAGGGGTTAATCCAGACGCAGATTTTTAGCCCTTTCGCTTTCAGGCGGCGGATCATCCCTTCCGGGTCCGGGAAAGTCAGCGGGTCCCACTCAAAATCGCACCACTGGAAGGCTTTCATCCAGAAACAGTCAAAGTGGAAAACATGCAGCGGCAGATTGCGTTCCGCCATACCATCGATAAAGCTGTTTACCGTCGCTTCGTCGTAGTTGGTGGTAAATGAAGTGGTTAGCCACAGGCCGAAGGACCACGCGGGCGGCAGCGCCGGACGACCAGTAAAACGGGTATAACGATCAAGTACCGCTTTCGGCGTCGGGCCGTCGATAACAAAGTATTCGAGATATTCACTCTCAACGCTGAACTGCACTTTGGAGACTTTCTCCGATCCCACTTCAAAAGAGACGCATTGGGGATGATTGACCAGTACACCATAACCACGGTTAGTCATATAGAACGGGATATTTTTATACGCCTGTTCAGTACTTGTGCCGCCGTCCCGGTTCCAGGTCTCTACCGTCTGGCCATTGCGCACCAGGGCAGTAAAGCGCTCTCCCAGACCGTAAACTGTTTCGCCAACGCCAAGATCCAGCCGCTCAAACATATAATTTCGTTGATTATTCGTGTCCTGCACGTAGCCATTATTTTTCACCTGACTACCGGTAATACGTTCGCCGTTGCGCAGAAAATCCAGTGACCAGAACTCACCTTTGCTGACACGCGCACTTAAGTTGCCACTTTTAAACTCAGCGTAACGTTCTGTGTTTTCGATTGTGACCTTCACGTCCTGCAAAATATTGAGCGGGTAATGAGGACCGTTATTCAGCGCCCCCTGAAAATGCTCAATCCGTACACCGACAATACCTTCCTGTGGGGAGAAAAAGCGCAGCGTAAATAAAGGCGTATCAAGCTGCCAGGTACGTTCACGCACATCACGGGGGGCAGCATAGACCACCATTTCATTACCCTGCTGTTCAACCTCGAACACCTGAAGCGGGTGAATCAAATTGAGGCCAGGTTGAATCAACCAGTTTCCGTCGCTAATTTTCATTGCCGTTCCTTAGTTCTGCACTTCTTGAGAGGTGAATTGTTGCTGGCAACGGCGTTTGCCCTGGGCCAGCTGTTCCATAACGGTTTTCAGATTGTGCATCGTGAGTGAGTAGTAGCGTTTAGCGATAATCGCGCTCAGCAAGTAACAGATCGCCGGAACAATCGTGAATAGCGCGATAATGATGCTAATCGTGGCGCTGTTCTGCGCTTTTTCTGCCGCATCATATCCGCCATAAGCCAGCATCCAGCCGATAAGAGCGCCGCCGAAGGCCAACCCCAGTTTGAGCACAAACAACGTGCCAGCAAAACTGATCCCGGTAAGGCGTTTACCATTGCACCACTCGCCGTAGTCGACGGTATCGGACATCATTACCCACTGGATAGGTGTCACCAGTTGATGCAACACACCAATCACGAAGATGAAGACAAACATGGTGATGCTGGCCTGCATAGGAACAAAGAACATCGCCAGGCTAATCACTGCCAGCAGGGCGTTCGTCCACCAGAAGATAGTGACTTTACATTTCCAGTCGGTCAGCGGTTTCGCCAGTGCGGAACCAATCAGGTTACCCACGCAATAAGTGGTAAGAAAAGCGACAAACACTTCCGGCGTACCCAAAATCCATGTGACGTAATACATCATCGCCCCGCCGCGTACGCACACCGCCAGAATATTGAAAATGGTCAGGAAACCGACAATACGCCACTGGTCGTTTTGCCAGATATCACGTAAATCTTCCCGCATAGACGTCGTTGTAGGTGGTGCTTCAACGCGTTCTTTAGTGGTGAAGAAACAAAATGCCAGCATCATAAATGCCACCACGGAAAGGACCGCGATACCGCCCTGGAAACCGAGTGGTTTATTATCACCACCAATTAAATTAACCAGCGGCATCATCAGCACAGTAGAGAGCATGCCTCCCGCGGTCGCCAGCACAAAACGCCAGGATTGCAGCGAGATACGCTGAGTCAGGTCATTGGTGATTACACCACCCAATGCGCAGTAAGGGATATTGACGACGGTATAAAGTAAGGTAAGTAGGGTGTAAGTAATTGCTGCATAAATCATTTTTCCGTTCATACTGAGATCTGGCGTGCTATAGGCCAGTACACAGACGATCCCGAATGGCAGTGCGCCAAACAGTACCCATGGACGAAATTTACCCCAGCGAGAGCGCGTTCGATCGGCCAACAACCCCATGCAAGGATCGGAAATCGCATCCAGTGCACGAGCGACCAAAAACATGGTTCCGACAAATCCGGCAGGAATGCCAAAAATATCGGTATAAAAGAACATCATATATAACATTACGTTATCGAAAATAATGTGGCTGGCGGCGTCTCCCATGCCATAACCAATTTTCTCTTTAACGGACAACACTTCACTCTTCATCTGCTTTTCCTTGATGCTATAGGGGTGCTGAGACCGATAACGCATTTTGTAAACCATCCCTGTGAGAGCGAATATTCCGATATCTGGTTATTAATTTATGATTCTTGTTTTATGTGATCGTGGTAGCGTAAATTACGCTCATATATCATTGTAAAGTATGGGTTTTATATGAACTATAATGCTTTCGTGATAATACGCTGCATGTATTAAGCGGAAAAAACTGATCTGGGGGATGTAGAAACTCAAGGAAGTAGCTATAATGCGCCCCGCCTCCATGTAGCAATCGAGGCGCGGAAGATCGTCGTCTCCGGTGAGGCGGCTGGACTTCAAATCCAGTTGGGGCCGCCAGCGGTCCCGGGCAGGTTCGACTCCTGTGATCTTCCGCCAATTTGCCTCTACTGACGTTCTCCAACCCCTTGTAATACAGTCAATCCAGATATTTTCTACTGCTCAATATTTAATCGGCTTCAGGAATACCTGATCAAAGGTTTTGTGATGGACGATGAGCGACTGAAGAATCCGCCTGTCGGTTCTTCTGTCCTCGAACGCATCCGCGATATTCGCGCCAGCATGCGCCGTGTTTATTTGCAGGTGATTTGCCCCCTGCTGACTCTCAGCCAACTGTATCGCCATTAAGGTGAAGATGTTGTTTTACACGCCCCAAAACACCCTTTTTTTATACGACGATTCTATTCCTTTAACCGCTGGCGAAAAAAACTGACCTATAAACTTCACCAATAATCAGACTGCCATCAAGATTAATTTTTTCATTTAATATATCAATTAAACTTGTTTTATTTTTACTATCAAAAATAGCTCATTGCCTTACTATAATTAATATATAAATTCGGTGATTAATTCTTAACATGCTTTTGCTAATAATCTCAATTGCTGGCCCTATAATATTGCGCTAGCATTGTTTTCTGGTTGTATCAGCGATACTCAAAAATTCTTAATATAATACTCATTCGACTGGTACTTATTTGTAACTCAGTTATATTTTGTCGCCCGGTGATTCAGAAGAATGCAAAAAATGGCTACCACTCCATCAAAAATACTTGATCTCACTGCCGCGGCATTTTTACTTGTCGCCTTTCTGACTGGTATTGCGGGCGCTCTCCAGACTCCCACCCTAAGTATATTCCTCGCAGATGAACTGAAAGCCCGTCCTATAATGGTAGGTTTTTTCTTCACCGGTAGCGCTATTATGGGAATTCTGGTCAGTCAATTTCTGGCAAGGCACTCCGATAAACAAGGCGACCGTAAATTACTGATCCTGCTATGTTGCTTATTTGGAGTGTTGGCCTGCACTCTTTTTGCGTGGAATCGCAACTACTTCATTCTCCTCTCTACGGGCGTACTTCTGAGTAGTTTTGCTTCCACTGCAAACCCGCAAATGTTCGCCCTCGCCCGTGAACACGCCGACAGAACAGGCCGTGAGACGGTCATGTTCAGTACATTTTTACGTGCTCAGATCTCGCTTGCCTGGGTTATCGGGCCACCGCTCGCTTATGAGCTGGCAATGGGATTTAGTTTTAAAGTGATGTATCTCACCGCTGCCATCGCATTTGTTATTTGCGGGCTGATAGTCTGGTTGTTTTTGCCATCAATACAAAGAAATATTCCTGTCGTTACCCAACCCGTAGAAATTTTACCCTCCATCCATAGAAAGCGGGATACACGGCTACTTTTTGTAGTCTGTTCAATGATGTGGGCGGCGAATAATCTCTACATGATAAATATGCCGCTATTTATTATTGATGAACTGCATCTAACCGATAAACTGGCTGGAGAAATGATTGGTATTGCTGCCGGTCTGGAAATTCCGATGATGTTAATCGCAGGCTATTACATGAAACGTATTGGCAAGCGACTATTAATGCTCATTGCTATCGTGAGTGGTATGTGTTTTTACGCCAGCGTACTCATGGCGACGACTCCGGCAGTTGAGCTGGAATTGCAAATTCTAAATGCCATTTTCCTTGGTATTCTCTGTGGTATCGGCATGCTTTATTTTCAGGATCTGATGCCTGAAAAAATAGGCTCTGCGACAACGTTATATGCAAATACCTCACGCGTCGGCTGGATTATCGCCGGCTCTGTTGACGGAATTATGGTTGAAATCTGGAGCTACCACGCGTTGTTCTGGCTGGCGATAGGGATGTTGGGTATTGCGATGATTTGCCTACTGTTTATTAAAGATATTTAGCTCACCAGTCTGAGCTAAGAAAAATCGGCGTGGCGCAAACAGAGCCATCCTCGCCATTTTTGCTATCATGCCTGCATACATAAACGACAAAACAGTATGCAGAGGGAAAAATGGGTTCCACCAGAAAGGGGATGCTGAACGTTCTGATTGCCGCCGTGTTGTGGGGAAGTTCAGGGGTCTGCGCGCAATACATCATGGAGCAAAGCCAGATGTCGTCGCAGTTTTTGACTATGACGCGTTTGATATTCGCCGGTTTGATTCTGCTGACGCTGTCATTTGTGCATGGCGATAAAATCTTTTCTATTATTAACAATCACAAAGATGCCATTAGTCTACTGATTTTTTCCGTGGTTGGCGCGCTAACCGTACAGCTCACTTTTTTGCTAACCATTGAAAAATCGAATGCTGCCACGGCAACGGTGCTGCAATTCCTCTCACCGACGATTATCGTCGCCTGGTTCTCACTGGTGCGTAAATCCCGCCCGGGCATTCTGGTTTTTTGCGCTATTTTGACATCGTTGATCGGGACTTTTTTATTGGTGACACACGGTAATCCGACGTCATTATCGATCTCTCCGGCCGCGTTATTCTGGGGCATTGCCTCGGCATTTGCTGCTGCATTCTATACCACCTATCCCTCAACGCTGATTGCCCGCTATGGCACGTTACCGGTCGTCGGCTGGAGTATGCTCATTGGTGGTCTGATCCTGCTGCCATTTTATGCCAGACAAGGGACAAATTTTGTGGTTAATGGCAGTTTGATTCTGGCGTTTTTTTATTTGGTGGTCATCGGAACTTCGCTAACCTTTAGTCTATATCTGAAAGGCGCACAGCTCATTGGCGGGCCAAAAGCCAGCATTTTGAGCTGTGCAGAACCATTAAGTAGCGCGCTGCTCTCTTTGCTGTTGCTGGGGATCACGTTCACATTGCCGGACTGGCTGGGCACACTGCTGATTCTGTCATCGGTGATTTTGATTTCAATGGATTCCCGTCGCCGCGCCAGAAAAATAAATCGTCCGGCGCGGCATGAGTGAGAATTACCAGCCAGGCACCGCGCCACCGTTAAAGATGGTTTCTGCCGCTTTAGCGACTTCGGGCGATTGATAAGATTGCAGAAATTCCTTCACGTTTTCTGCATTCTTATTATCTTCCCGTGCCACCAGAATATTCACATACGGCGAATTCTTATCTTCAATAAATACGCTGTCGTGCACCGGAGAAAGCCCGGTCTGCTGAATGTAAGTGGTGCTGATAATCGCCACATCAACTTTGGGATCATCCAGTACGCGCGGGAGCTGCGCCCCCTCGAGTTCCATAATCTGCAAATGACGAGGATTCTCGGTTATATCCAGCGCGGTAGGTAGTAACCCTTTTCCCTCTTTCAGAGTAATTAGCTTCTCTTTTTGCAACAGTAAAAGCGCGCGACCAAGGTTGGTCGGGTCGTTGGGGATCGCCACTGTCGCGCCTTCTTTTATTTGCGCCACGGTTTTGATTTTTTTGGAATAACCCGCCATGGGGAAGACAAATGTATTTCCCACCGCTACCAGTTTATAACCATGCGCCTGATTATCTTGTTCAAGAAAGGGTCGATGCTGGAAGACGTTCGCATCAAGCTCGCCATGATTTGTCGCATCGTTCGGTAGCAACGAACCGCTAAATCCTACCAGTTCAACATCGAGGCCATATTTCTCTTTTGCCACCTTTTTAGCGACTTCCGCGACATCTTGTTCTGCGCCATTAATAACGCCCACTTTAATGTGCTTTTCATCGCTGCTGCTCTGGTCGCAACCTGCCAGCAGAATTCCTGCCAGTAATAATGCGGCCCCCGCCCGTAGATGATGTGTTGTCAGTTTCATTTTTTATCCTTTTTTTAATCGTTAACTGACTATAATGGCAAGATCACTACGATTTAAAAAACGAAAAGCTATCGAATAGAAGAAAAAGGTATATAAAACTGGCACTTCTTACTGACCACGCAAACACCTTTCGTACAGCATGATGAGAGCGGCAAAAGCAAACTACACTTATGCTTCATTCGATGCACATTTGCAGAAGGTTGCAGCTATGAAGCCAACGATGCTACTCATGATTACCGTATTCCTGACTTTCCCAGCCATTTCTCAGGCCGAGTCGCCATTCAGTTCTCTACAGTCGGCAAAAGAAAAGACCACGGTATTGCAAGATTTACGTAAAATTTGCACGCCACAGGCGTCATTATCAGACGAAGCGTGGGAAAAATTAATGTTGTCTGATGAGAGTAACAAACAACATATCCGCGAAGCTATTGTGGCGATGGAGCGTAATAATCAGAATAACTACTGGGAAGCGCTGGGTAAGGTGGAATGCCCGGATATGTGAATTTCGCACACCTCCGCGCTCAGGCCAGCAGCCACTGACGTACGCTCGCACATCAGTAAATCACCTGCTTTTTCAAATTCCAATCAGAATTGAACCCGTTCATCAGGATTGTGGATAAAATTCCCTCTACATTATTTTCATTTCATCACATAGAAAATCTTATCTCATTGAAACAATACTTGTTTTTAATGCAGAAAAGGAAGTCCAACGGATGGGCATAAAAATGAGCGAATTTTGATATCACCACCCTCTAAAAAATGGTGAAGTCTGAACAAAGAATGTTCGAAAGGAGAGAGTAGAGATGGAAAGCGCAAATCTGGATTTAGAAGAAAATAAAGAAATTGCCAGTAAGTTCGAACGTGCACTAGGTATGGGAGCAACGCTTGCAGAACTGCATGGCATAACCCCGGATACCCTTGAAGGCGTTTATGCTTACGCTTATAACTTTTATGAAAAAGGAAGACTTGACGAAGCTGAACTCTTTTTTAAATTTCTCTGTATTTATGATTTCCAAAATTATAATTATTTAAAGGGATATGCCGCCGTCTGTCAGTTGAAGAAAGAATATCAAAAGGCATTCGACATGTATCATATCTGTTTGATGCTATCTCCCGATAACGATTTCTCTTTGGTTTATTATATGGGCCAATGCCAGATGGGCTTAAAAAACATTAAAATGGCCACGGAGTTATTTAATACAGTCGTAACCTACAGTCAAAATGAAAAAGTTAAAGAGATGGCTAATGCTTATCTTGAACTCTTGACAGCCAATTCCGAAGAGGAAGTTCAAACAGAGTGAGTCGGCAAAATGAACATAAACGTAAAAAAATCTCCTTTTACGCCTGAAGAAGCAACCAAGAAATATAAAGAGGAAGCAACAATTGATTTAAAAAACAACCATGCCAATAAAATAAATGAGAAGAATAACAATAAACACATTGCTTATTTTCCCGTTGATGCCATTTTAGATGGAAATAAACATCTGCCATGAGTTAAATAATAAACAGTTAATTAAGCCAGATGATAGCTTAAAAAGGAGGTGAATTATGTCGGCACCGATTACGGGACAGACGATCACGTTTGAACAAATCAGCGAAACATTGCGTACACAATATAGCGATGAGGAAAAAAGACTGCAGGACAGCAGCAAAACGCAAGTTGATCCCATGCGGCTTAATAAAAACCCGAAGTCCCTTGATAACGATATTCGCGCTCGTCTTGAAAACAAACCTATGCTTGCTCTACCTGCAATGCAGGTTTCCGATTCTGATAACGCCACTGCAGCAAAGACGAATGATGCCCGCCTGACGATGATTTTGGGTAATTTATCAGGCATTGCCGATCAGGATATTACTACACGCTTGCATAATAACCTGGACAACACCCTGCTTCGACACGAAATGGCACATAATAATTTTCGTGAATTAAGCGACGCCTACACCTCATCATTAGATTCAGCGCAAAAAGCCAACGATAATCTGCATCAGGCCAACAATAATTACAATGCAGTCGATAAAAGAGTGCAATCGCTGGAAAAAAAAGTCAACACATTGGATCAAGAGTTGTCGCAACTGCAACCAGACGATCCACAATACAATAAAGTACTGACGCAAAAAAACGCGGCTGAAAAAACACTCACGCTGTCGTTACAAAAAAAATCGTTAGCTGAGAAATCATTAAATACAGCCATTATGGATGCTGACGCTGCGATCGGCCAAAGTATGGAAATTTTTGACGAAATTCAACAGCAAGAACAGAATAATAACTTCACCACCAATATTTACTTGACCCAGGAAAACCAGAAAAACAGAAACGCGACAGCCACATTTATTCTATTGATTACCTCAGTAATGGAAGTTATTGGGGACACCAATTGCGAATCGATTAAAAATCAATCTGAGGTAATGAAAGAGATTAACCATGTCAGGGAAAATAAACTCAATGAAACAGCACATAAATATACTACCACGACTAAAGTTTTAAAAATAGTTAATGAGTGTGTAACTGTAGTTACCTTTGCCGTAAGCGCAGTCTTAATTGTTGTTGGTATTGTCGCTTCTATTCCAAGTGCTGGTGCAAGCTTAGCTGGAGCCGTGGCACTTATTGGAGGAATAGCGGGGGCAGTGGTATTAGGTATTGATATCACCTGTCAAATCGCGCTGGGCACCACGGCTACCGGATGGATTTTAGGAAAACTTACTGAAGGCCTTGCGGGTATTATTTCAAAATATGATCCCACGCTGCTAGCAATCTGCGCTCTTCTGGATGTTTTGGGTGTCAAACAAACGACTATTGATTTGGTACAAGATATATACTCAACTGCAGCCGCGTCTATTGTTATGGTAACACTAATGATTGGTGCAGCGATAATTTGTTCTGTCGCAATAAGTGAACTCGTAAAGGCGCTAACAAAGACTGCCACCGAAGAAATAACAAAAGAAGTAACAAAGAGTATAAAATCCACAGTAGAAACCATCATTAAATCTGTTTCAAAAAAAGTCATGTCCGCATTAGATGCGGTAGGCAGTAAAATAACAGAATCAGCAAAGTTGATATTATTATTCGCAAAAATAGCCAAAGGACTTGAACAAATCAGCGCATCAGTATGTTCAATAGCAACATCAGCCATGAATGTATATGCCTCTGAGGATTTCGCAAATATGGAAATTCTTCAGCAGGATATGAGTAATTTATCAAAAACACGCGAACAAATGCTTACAGTGATGCAAAGGATAGATAAAACCGTCGAACAAGAGGTAGCTCAGATGGTGCGTGTATTGCAACACCGAACTGAATCTTTGAAATTTGCTTCCCATTCTATCGTATAAGAGGATTCAAAAATGCCCAATAACATTAGCAACATAAACAATACAGCTCATAATAAGAATCTCGATAAAACAACGTTCGATGAACAACCTGGTTATGAAACAAGAGTATCTCAAAATAAAAAAATACTGCAAAGTTTTGTGCCTAATGATATTAAAACTGATACAAACACTAAATTTATTAGGTTGATTGATTCTGTCCGTACTCTTTCTCCCGAACTACAATGTAAAGTATTAGATGGTCTTAATTACGCTAATAACACATTACATAATATAATTCAAAACGCTGGCATAGCGACAAAATCATCCTGTCAGTCTACCAAGTCAACAGAGAAAACCATAACATTTAACATTCTCGATATGTTAGATAATTTGACTATGAGACAACAGAACATTATGGAGGAATTTTTAAGAGTCTTTACATCAATGTACAATGCCTCTGCCAAGGCCGAGGCTAGCATGAGCATCCTTTTTGAAGATCTTGTCCAATTACAGAGTAAAGAAACAATTAACTCCTCTTGGGAAAATTTAGCTGGTGCTACAACGGGCGCAATTGTTAATGTGATTGGAGTTGGCGTAGTCGCGAATGCAGAATATAAAAAGCCCGCCGGTAAAATAGATGATGTTAATCCAAACCAAGGACAAAAAACAGATACACCGGAAGACCAACAGAAATTAAAGACAAATGAAGATGTGAAAAAGGCAAAAGCTAGACTTGCTGAAATAAATAATAAATTATCAGAAGATAAGAGTACTGAGAATGACCAAAATAAAATACCGTTAGAAGAATTAGAAAAAGAAAAAGACAGTATCAATAAGCAAATTGCAGATAAACAGCATATTGACAGTCATAATAAAAAATTTAGTCGATATAATTCTCTTTCTAATTCTCATCATCTCTTTCAGGCTTTTGGCAGTACATTGCAATCAAGCGGAACTGTAGCTGCGGAATATACTCGTGCTGAAAAAGAGGTTGCGGAGCAAGCTAAAAATGTTTTGCATTCAGTTATGAGTAGCTATCTAGATCAAATTAATCGTGATGTTCAAGGAAGAGATCAGGCACTCAATTTATTACAGCAAATAATACAAACCATTATTGATACTGATAGTGCTATCGTTCAAGGCATTCGCTCATAAATTATT
>NZ_PTRX01000129.1:0-394 GCF_002966045.1 Escherichia sp. MOD1-EC5189
CCTTTCCATTCAAACGTGAAATCAATAAGTTCATCAGGGACATCGCAAACAATGTGAAGACGGATTTCTTCTCTGCCGTGACTCTTTTCACTAATTGCGTAACTGTCATGCTCTGGATTATTTAATTCTTTCAGCGTAAATTTTTCCTCGAAGGCTTTATTTAGCCGCCCCTGGTTTCCTTTTACAGCGAATAAATAATCACCTCCCTGTTTTTGTATCTTCTCTGCAATATCTTTCTGGCAACCCATCGCATCAGTTGTGATGATTTTTCCTTTAATATCCAGCATGTTAAGAAGTTCTGGGATAGCTGTAATCTCATTGGATTTCTCATCCGTCTTGATCTGTCCGATGACCAGACTGTGCATTGTTGAGAACGCACTAATGACATGAATCG
>NZ_PTRX01000130.1:0-387 GCF_002966045.1 Escherichia sp. MOD1-EC5189
TAGACTGGCCCCCTGAATCTCCAGACAACCAATATCACTTATTTAAGTGATAGTCTTAATACTAGTTTTTAGACTAGTCATTGGAGAACAGATGATTGATGTTTTAGGGCCGGAGAAACGCAGACGGCGTACCACACAGGAAAAGATCGCTATTGTTCAGCAGAGCTTTGAACCGGGAATGACGGTCTCCCTCGTTGCCCGGCAACATGGTGTGGCGGCCAGCCAGTTATTTCTCTGGCGTAAGCAATACCAGGAAGGAAGTCTCACTGCTGTGGCTGCCGGAGAACAGGTGGTTCCGGCCTCTGAGCTTGCTGCCGCCATGAAGCAGATTAAAGAGCTCCAGCGCCTGCTCGGCAAGAAAACGATGGAAAATGAACTCCTTAAAGA
>NZ_PTRX01000131.1:0-378 GCF_002966045.1 Escherichia sp. MOD1-EC5189
TGTACTGACCCCAAAAAGTTGGACAGTTAAACACGAGGCATATAGGTCTGATTCCGATATTCAATTGGAGTCAGACCTTTTAATTTCAGGCTAATTCTTCTGCTGTTGTAGTATTCAATATATTCCGTAACAGCATCCTTCAGTTCGCTTATATTACTGAACTCATCAAGATAAAAACACTCCGACTTTAAGGTTCCAAAGAAACACTCCACCACAGCATTATCCAGACAATTGCCTTTTCTGGACATGCTTTGTTTAATACCATGTTCTTTAAGGATATTTTGATATCTTCTCATACGATACTGCCATCCCTGGTCAGAGTGCAGAACAGGATGCTCGTGAGGATTAAGCTTTTTGAATGCCTGATCGAGCATATTC
>NZ_PTRX01000132.1:0-376 GCF_002966045.1 Escherichia sp. MOD1-EC5189
ACAGCGTGTAACAGTCCGTCACCCCGTGCTCAAAGCGCCGCCCGGTGAGATGCGGCACACAGCGGAATTTATGAATCTCACCCCGGCAGACCAGCCACCACGGCAAATTACTCTGCACCTGCAGCCGCCGATCGGCCTCACTCAGCCAGGGCAGACCACCGGGGTGGCTGTGGACCAGTGCCACAATCTCACCCTGCATCTCTGCCTGCAGCCAGTCCTCCGGAGCCATCCGGAAATAATCCTCCGGCTCACCGGAAATATTCACGCAGGGAAAATAGCTTTCCCCTTCCGGCGTGCTTACCACGAAGCCGCACGACTCCGCTGGCGCACATCGCCGGGCGTGCGCCAGAATCGCTGATTCTGTCTCTGTCATGGG
>NZ_PTRX01000133.1:0-376 GCF_002966045.1 Escherichia sp. MOD1-EC5189
TTGCCCTTAATCGTCCAGCCACGCATATCAGGGATCACGCCTGACGGATAAGCGGCTGCAAGTTTCGGGTATGCAGATTTGTCAAAAGTCTGCCCCTGCATCAGGGCATAGCCAGACGGAACGGTATCTGATGGCCACGGGATTGGTGCGCCAGGCGGATAAAACTGCTCTGATGGCGTATAGAGTGAATAAACTGTACCGTCCGTTAACCCTTCCGGCTTATTAGCAGAATATGCTGGTGACGTATGAATCGTCACGCTGGCATTACTGGTATAATCCCATTGAATATTTACACCAGTCGCATAATTTCCGATTGCAACGTAAATATCGTAAGTATCACCAGATGTATTGACCCAGGCAAAATTTGTAAACCCTG
>NZ_PTRX01000134.1:0-374 GCF_002966045.1 Escherichia sp. MOD1-EC5189
GGGTCATGGCTGCGCCCCGACACCCGCAAGGTCCACGGCCTGACGCGCCCTGACGGGCTTGTCTGCTCCCGGCATCCGCTCACAGGCAAGCTGTGGCCGTCTCCGGGAGCTGTATGTGTCAGAGGTTTTCACCATCATCACTGAAGCGAGCGAGGCAACTGCGGTAGAGTTCGTCGGCGTGGTCGTGAAGTGATTCGCAGATGTCCGCCTGTTCGTCCGCGTCCAGCTCGTTGAGTTTTTCTAGCAGGGTTAGCGTCTGGCTTTTGATAAATCGCGCCATATTCAGCGCAGTTTGTTGCTGTTTGTTCACCTTCGGTTGTTCTCCGTCAGTACCGGGTGTCGGGTGGACCCTGACCAGGTGGTAATTGTAAGAC
>NZ_PTRX01000135.1:0-355 GCF_002966045.1 Escherichia sp. MOD1-EC5189
CACTTCCGTCAACCAGGCTTATCAGCGTGGTACCGGAGGATGGCAGCGTGATTTCACGGTCGAGCGTCAGCGTCCGGGTCTGGCTGTTTACCGCCAGCACGCGCCCGCCGGTGCGGATACCGGCATAGTCATCATCGCAGATTTCAATGACATCGCCCGGTACATGGCGAAGCCCTTCTGCGCCGACGCTGAAATCCACGGTCTGCGTTTCCAGCAGTTCTGTTTTAATCAGCCACAGCCCGGCGCGGTGTGCCTGCCCCCGGCTGGTACAGCCAAAAGCATCCATCTTCGTGACGTTACGACCGTAACGGGCAATGGCCTGCGTGTCCTCCACAAGCTCTGTCGCCGTCTCCCA
>NZ_PTRX01000136.1:0-355 GCF_002966045.1 Escherichia sp. MOD1-EC5189
CCGGTGTACATCCAGAACGTCGTTCCCGCACCTTTCGTTTTTGCCAGTGGATTTGGTGTGGTCATTGCCACCTCCTTTAATTCGTGTACGTGATCTGGTATGTGATTTCCGCCATCGCCCAGGTGGCCATCTCATTATCACGTTGATAGTTAAAACCGAGAGGGATCAGGGTGTCGATGAGTCCGGAAAGTGCCGGTATATCATTCAGAGCCGGGAAAATGGTGCTCTCCATCCACATATCCAGCTCTGAATCCGGTGCCTGTGCCCGGATGAAGACAGCAATATGCAGAACAGCCTGCCAGTCATCTTCATCCGTCATTTTTCCGGTGTACTGAGCATCACTCAGCCACACCGC
>NZ_PTRX01000137.1:0-354 GCF_002966045.1 Escherichia sp. MOD1-EC5189
CCGGTGTACATCCAGAACGTCGTTCCCGCACCTTTCGTTTTTGCCAGTGGATTTGGTGTGGTCATTGCCACCTCCTTAATTCGTGTACGTGATCTGGTACGTGATTTCCGCCATCGCCCAGGTGGCCATCTCATTATCACGTTGATAGTTAAAACCGAGTGGGATCAGGGTGTCGATGAGTCCGGAAAGTGCCGGTACATCATTCAGGGCCGGGAAAATGGTGCTCTCCATCCACATATCCAGCTCTGAATCCGGTGCCTGTGCCCGGATGAAGACGGCAATATGCAGAACAGCCTGCCAGTCATCTTCATCCGTCATTTTTCCGGTGTACTGAGCATCACTCAGCCACACCGC
>NZ_PTRX01000138.1:0-327 GCF_002966045.1 Escherichia sp. MOD1-EC5189
TCAAAAACATCGCATTTAACTATATTGTGAGGCTTGCATAATGGCATTCAGAATGAGTGAACAACCACGGACCATAAAAATTTATAATCTGCTGGCCGGAACTAATGAATTTATTGGTGAAGGTGACGCATATATTCCGCCTCATACAGGTCTGCCAGCAAACAGTACCGATATTGCACCACCAGATATTCCTGCTGGCTTTGTGGCTGTTTTCAACAGTGATAAGGCATCGTGGCATCTCGTTGAAGACCATCGGGGTAAAACGGTTTATGACGTAGCGTCAGGGGACGCGTTATTTATTTCTGAACTCGGTCCGTTACCGGAAAA
>NZ_PTRX01000013.1:0-143759 GCF_002966045.1 Escherichia sp. MOD1-EC5189
CTAATTTTTCAGGACGTATTGCAACGATCCAGTCTGGTACTTTGATACCGTAAAATCTGGAGCGTCCATCTCATTATCCCGGTAAAACGCGCCCTCAGCCCACATCCATGTGGGCTGCCCCGGCCTTCAGGGAACGCCTCGGCGATTTTGACGCCACCAACACCGGTGCGGTTTGTAATTAAAGCGCAAGAATATCTTTAAATGAAAATGAATACCCTACCGATCCTTATGCATAACATTTCCTTTTAATTGCAACTTTACTCGTCCTTCCGCTTTCAGTAGTGTGTCATCGCGCATTTCGACTTCTTTCTTTGCAAGGACTGGTTTTTCATGTTTTCTGGGCTGTTAATCATTCTGGTTCCCCTGATTGTGGGTTACCTCATTCCGCTTCGCCAAAAAGCTGCATTAAAGGTTATTAATCAGCTATTAAGCTGGATGGTTTACCTTATTCTCTTTTTTATGGGTATCAGTCTGGCGTTTCTCGATAACCTCGCCAGTAACCTGTTGGCGATTCTGCATTATTCCGCCGTCAGTATTACCGTTATTTTACTGTGTAATATTGCCGCCCTGATGTGGCTGGAGCGAGGCCTACCGTGGCGCAACCACCATCAGCAAGAAAAACTCCCGTCACGTATTGCGATGGCGCTGGAGTCCCTCAAGCTCTGCGGTGTGGTGGTGATTGGCTTTGCTATTGGCCTTAGCGGATTAGGTTTCTTACAACACGCTACGGAAGCCAGCGAATACACGTTAATTCTGCTACTTTTCCTCGTCGGTATTCAGTTGCGCAATAATGGCATGACCTTAAAGCAGATTGTCCTTAATCGCCGGGGAATGATTGTCGCTGTGGTGGTGGTGGCCAGTTCTTTAATTGGTGGTTTAATTAACGCCTTTATTCTTGATCTTCCCATCAATACCGCGCTGGCAATGGCTTCCGGTTTCGGCTGGTATTCTCTTTCCGGTATTTTATTGACCGAATCTTTTGGTCCGGTAATCGGGAGCGCGGCGTTTTTTAATGATTTGGCCCGTGAGCTGATTGCTATTATGTTGATCCCTGGGCTGATTCGCCGTAGCCGCTCGACTGCACTGGGCTTATGCGGTGCGACGTCGATGGATTTCACCCTGCCCGTTCTTCAACGTACTGGCGGGCTGGATATGGTCCCGGCGGCGATTGTTCACGGTTTTATTCTTAGCCTGTTAGTGCCGATCCTCATCGCCTTTTTCTCCGCGTAATACCTCTCTGGCGGTAGATCCCTGCCGCCAAAATTGCGCTAAATCAATCTCCCTTAAAGTTGCATGAAAAATCCCTTTTATCCCCGTGTTAAGCGTCTTAATCTTAAACATGTATATTAAATATAACTTTAAAAGGTGTGATCATGTTTTGTGTGCAATGTGAACAAACTATCCGTACTCCGGCAGGAAACGGCTGCTCATACGCGCAGGGGATGTGTGGTAAAACGGCGGAAACCTCTGACCTTCAGGATTTACTCATTGCGGCGCTGCAAGGGCTTTCGGCCTGGGCGGTAAAAGCGCGTGAATACGGCATCATCAACCACGATGTAGACAGCTTCGCGCCGCGCGCATTTTTCTCAACCCTGACTAACGTTAACTTCGATTCTCCGCGTATTGTCGGCTACGCTCGTGAAGCAATTGCCCTGCGCGAGGCACTGAAAGCACAGTGCCTGGCTGTAGATGCCAACGCCCGCGTCGATAACCCGATGGCTGACCTGCAACTGGTGAGTGACGATCTCGGCGAGCTGCAACGTCAGGCGGCGGAATTTACTCCCAATAAAGATAAAGCTTCGATTGGCGAAAACATTCTCGGCCTGCGTCTGCTCTGCCTGTATGGCCTGAAAGGGGCGGCGGCCTATATGGAACACGCGCACGTTCTCGGTCAATACGACAACGATATTTACGCCCAGTACCATAAAATCATGGCATGGCTGGGTACCTGGCCTGCCGATATGAACGCACTTCTCGAGTGCTCCATGGAAATCGGCCAGATGAACTTCAAAGTGATGAGCATTCTGGACGCAGGCGAAACCGGTAAATACGGTCACCCGACGCCAACTCAGGTCAACGTCAAAGCAACAGCGGGTAAATGCATTCTGATTTCCGGTCACGATCTCAAAGATCTCTACAACTTGCTGGAACAGACCGAAGGCACGGGCGTTAATGTCTACACTCACGGCGAAATGCTGCCTGCCCACGGCTACCCGGAGCTGCGTAAATTCAAGCATCTGGTCGGTAACTACGGCAGCGGCTGGCAGAATCAGCAAGTAGAATTCGCTCGTTTCCCTGGCCCCATCGTGATGACCTCGAACTGTATCATCGATCCAACCGTAGGGGCTTATGACGATCGTATCTGGACCCGCAGCATCGTTGGCTGGCCGGGTGTGCGTCATCTGGACAGTGATGACTTCTCGGCAGTCATCGCCCAGGCACAACAAATGGCGGGCTTCCCGTACAGCGAAATTCCGCACCTGATCACCGTGGGCTTTGGTCGTCAGACGCTGCTTGGCGCGGCGGATACGCTGATTGATCTGGTGAGCCGTGAAAAACTGCGTCATATCTTTCTGCTTGGTGGCTGTGACGGCGCACGCGGCGAGCGCCACTACTTCACCGATTTCGCCACCAGCGTACCAGATGACTGCCTAATCCTGACTCTCGCCTGCGGTAAATATCGCTTTAACAAACTTGAGTTCGGCGATATCGAAGGTCTGCCGCGTCTGGTAGATGCTGGTCAATGTAACGATGCTTACTCAGCGATTATTCTGGCTGTCACTTTGGCAGAAAAACTGGGCTGCGGTGTCAACGATCTGCCGTTGTCGCTGGTACTCTCCTGGTTCGAACAAAAAGCGATTGTTATTCTGCTGACGCTGCTTTCTTTGGGCGTGAAAAATATCGTTACCGGCCCGACTGCACCTGGCTTCCTGACGCCAGACCTGCTGGCGGTACTGAACGAGAAATTCGGCCTGCGTTCTATCACCACTGTTGAAGAAGATATGAAGCAACTGTTGAGCGCGTAAGGAGTTTGTCGATGACGATGCCAACCAATCAATGCCCGTGGCGGATGCAGGTTCATCACATTACGCAAGAAACGCCGGATGTGTGGACGATTTCCCTGATTTGCCACGATTACTACCCATATCGCGCCGGGCAATATGCACTGGTCAGCGTGCGAAACTCAGCGGAAACGCTGCGTGCTTACACCATTTCCTCCACGCCAGGCGTGAGTGAATACATCACTCTGACCGTGCGGCGGATTGATGACGGTGTCGGTTCCCAGTGGCTGACCCGCGATGTAAAACGCGGTGACTACCTCTGGCTTTCGGACGCGATGGGGGAATTTACCTGCGACGATAAAGCAGAAGATAAATTCCTGTTGCTGGCGGCCGGCTGCGGTGTCACACCGATTATGTCGATGCGTCGCTGGCTGGCGAAAAATCGCCCGCAGGCGGATGTGCAGGTGATCTACAACGTGCGTACGCCGCAGGATGTTATTTTCGCCGATGAATGGCGTGACTATCCGGTGACACTGGTGGCGGAAAATAACGTTACCGAGGGTTTCGTTGCCGGACGTCTGACACGTGAACTGCTGACAAGCGTTCCTGATTTAGTCTCTCGTACTGTGATGACCTGTGGCCCGGCTCCGTATATGGATTGGGTAGAGCAGGAAGTGAAAGCGCTCGGCGTGACGCGTTTCTTTAAAGAGAAGTTCTTTACGCCAGTGGCGGAAGCAGCAACCAGCGGTCTGAAATTCACCAAACTGCAACCGGCGCAAGAATTTTACGCACCTGTTGGCACGACACTGCTGGAGGCGCTGGAAAGCAATAAAGTTCCGGTTGTCGCCGCCTGCCGTGCGGGTGTTTGCGGCTGCTGTAAAACGAAGGTGGTTTCCGGTGAATATACGGTGAGCAGCACGATGACGCTGACCGACGCCGAAATCGCAGAAGGTTATGTACTGGCCTGCTCCTGCCATCCGCAGGGGGATTTGGTTCTCGCGTAATCGTATTATGCCCGATGATATACCTGTCATCGGGCAGTTTAACCGTTAGTGCCTCATTTTTCTCCCATCTCTTCCCCCTCCGTCAGATGAACTAAACTTGTTACCGTTATCACATTCAGGAGATGGAGAACCATGAAACAAACGGTTGCAGCTTATATCGCCAAAACACTCGAATCAGCAGGGGTAAAACGCATTTGGGGAGTCACGGGCGACTCTCTGAACGGTCTTAGCGACAGTCTTAATCGCATGGGCACCATCGAGTGGATGTCCACCCGTCATGAAGAAGTGGCGGCCTTTGCCGCTGGCGCTGAAGCCCAACTTAGCGGGGAACTGGCGGTCTGCGCCGGATCATGCGGACCTGGCAACCTGCACTTAATCAACGGTTTGTTCGATTGTCACCGTAATCACGTTCCGGTACTGGCAATTGCCGCTCATATCCCTTCCAGCGAAATTGGCAGCGGCTATTTCCAGGAAACCCACCCGCAAGAGTTATTCCGCGAATGTAGCCATTATTGCGAGCTGGTTTCCAGCCCGGAGCAGATCCCACAAGTGTTGGCGATTGCTATGCGTAAAGCGGTGCTAAACCGTGGCGTTTCCGTTGTCGTGTTACCGGGCGACGTGGCGCTAAAACCTGCACCGGAAGGGGCAACTACCCACTGGTATCACGCCCCCTTACCCGTTGTCACACCTGAAGAAGAAGAGTTACGCAAACTGGCGCAACTGCTGCGTTACTCAAGCAATATCGCCCTGATGTGCGGTAGCGGCTGCGCGGGGGCGCATAAAGAGCTCGTCGAGTTTGCCGGAAAAATTAAAGCGCCTATTGTTCATGCCCTGCGCGGTAAAGAACATGTCGAATACGATAATCCGTATGATGTCGGAATGACGGGATTAATCGGCTTCTCGTCAGGTTTTCATACCATGATGAACGCCGACACGTTAGTGCTGCTCGGCACCCAATTCCCCTACCGTGCGTTCTACCCGACCGATGCCAAAATTATTCAGATTGATATCAACCCAGCCAGCATCGGCGCACACAGTAAGGTGGATATGGCACTGGTCGGTGATATCAAATCGACTCTGCGTGCATTGCTGCCTTTAGTGGAAGAAAAAACCGATCGCAAATTTCTGGATAAAGCGCTGGAAGATTACCGCGATGCCCGCAAAGGGCTGGACGATTTAGCCAAACCGAGTGAGAAAGCCATTCACCCGCAATATCTGGCGCAGCAAATTAGCCATTTTGCTGCCGATGACGCCATTTTCACCTGTGATGTCGGCACACCAACGGTATGGGCGGCGCGTTATCTGAAAATGAACGGCAAGCGCCGCCTGTTAGGTTCGTTTAACCACGGTTCAATGGCCAACGCCATGCCTCAGGCGCTGGGTGCTCAGGCGACAGAGCCAGAACGTCAGGTGGTCGCCATGTGCGGTGATGGTGGTTTCAGTATGTTGATGGGCGATTTTCTCTCAGTGGTACAAATGAAGCTGCCAGTGAAAATTATCGTCTTTAACAACAGCGTGCTGGGCTTTGTAGCGATGGAGATGAAAGCCGGAGGCTACCTGACTGACGGCACCGAACTGCACGACACCAACTTTGCCCGCATTGCTGAAGCGTGCGGTATTACGGGCATCCGCGTAGAAAAAGCCGCTGAAGTCGATGAAGCCTTGCAACGCGCCTTTTCCATCGACGGCCCGGTGCTGGTGGATGTGGTAGTCGCGAAAGAAGAGTTAGCCATTCCGCCGCAGATCAAACTCGAACAGGCCAAAGGATTTAGCCTGTATATGTTGCGCGCAATCATCAGCGGACGCGGTGACGAAGTGATCGAACTGGCGAAAACGAACTGGCTAAGGTAAAAAGGGTGGCATTTCCTGTCATAAATAAGGACATGCCATGATTGATTTACGCAGTGATACCGTTACCCGACCGAGCCGCGCCATGCTCGAAGCAATGATGGCCGCCCCGGTTGGGGACGACGTTTACGGAGACGACCCTACCGTTAATGCTCTGCAGGACTATGCGGCAGAGCTTTCCGGGAAAGAAGCCGCCATTTTTCTGCCTACCGGCACTCAGGCCAACCTGGTCGCTCTGCTCAGTCACTGCGAACGCGGCGAAGAGTATATTGTCGGTCAGGCCGCGCATAACTATCTGTTTGAAGCCGGTGGCGCAGCGGTGCTGGGCAGTATTCAGCCGCAACCCATCGATGCTGACGCCGACGGTACGCTACCGCTGGATAAAGTCGCCATGAAAATCAAACCCGACGATATCCATTTCGCCCGCACCAAATTACTCAGTCTGGAAAACACCCACAATGGAAAAGTGCTGCCGCGGGAATACCTGAAAGAAGCATGGGAATTTACTCGCGAGCGCAATCTGGCACTGCATGTTGACGGTGCGCGCATCTTTAATGCCGTGGTGGCTTACGGCTGCGAACTGAAAGAGATCACGCAATATTGTGATTCGTTCACCATTTGTCTGTCGAAAGGTCTTGGTACGCCAGTCGGTTCATTACTGGTCGGCAATCGTGATTACATTAAACGCGCCATCCGCTGGCGGAAAATGACTGGCGGCGGGATGCGTCAATCCGGCATTCTGGCTGCCGCAGGGATGTATGCGCTGAAAAATAACGTCGCACGCTTGCAGGAAGACCACGACAACGCAGCCTGGATGGCGGAGCAGTTGCGTGAAGCAGGCGCGGATGTGATGCGTCAGGACACCAATATGCTGTTTGTTCGCGTCGGACAAGAAAATGCTGCCGCGTTAGGCGAATACATGAAAGCGAGAAACGTACTGATTAACGCCTCGCCGATTGTCCGCCTGGTAACCCATCTTGATGTCTCGCGTGAACAACTGGCAGAAGTCGCAGCCCACTGGCGCGCTTTCCTGGCGCGTTAAGGAGAGAGACGTGCCGCAACGCATTTTAGTTCTCGGTGCCAGTGGCTATATTGGTCAGCATCTGGTGCACGCGCTCAGCCAACAAGGGCATCAGATCCTGGCGGCAGCACGTCACGTCGACAGGCTTGCAAAACTGCAACTGGCAAACGTCAGTTGCCATAAAGTCGATCTCAGCTGGCCGGATAACCTTCCGGCCCTGTTGCAGAATATCAATACCGTCTATTTTCTGGTGCACAGCATGGGCGAAGGCGGTGATTTTATCGCTCAGGAACGCCAGGTAGCTCTTAACGTCCGCGATGCGCTGCGCGAAGCACCGGTTAAACAATTAATCTTTCTCAGTTCATTGCAGGCCCCGCCTCACGAGCAGTCGGACCATCTGCGCGCCCGTCAGGCTACGGCGGATATTCTTCGTGAAGCGGGTGTCCCGGTGACCGAATTGCGCGCCGGAATTATCGTTGGTGCAGGTTCAGCAGCGTTCGAAGTCATGCGCGATATGGTCTACAACCTGCCAGTGTTAACACCGCCACGCTGGGTTCGTTCACGCACCACGCCCATCGCGCTGGAAAACTTGCTGCACTATCTGGTGGCGCTGTTAGATCATCCGGCCAGCAAACACCGCATCTTCGAAGCCGCCGGACCAGAGGTGCTCAGTTATCAGCAACAGTTTGAACATTTTATGGCGGTGAGCGGTAAGCGCCGCTGGTTAATCCCCATCCCCTTTCCCACCCGCTGGATTTCGGTGTGGTTTCTCAATGTGATTACTTCCGTACCGCCAACCACCGCCAAAGCGTTGATTCAGGGGCTGAAACATGATCTGCTGGCGGATGACACCGCGCTACGTGCACTCATCCCACAACGGCTGATCGCTTTCGATGACGCGGTACGTCGCACCCTGAAAGAAGAAGAAAAGCTGGTCAACTCCAGCGACTGGGGATACGACGCTCAGGCCTTTGCCCGCTGGCGACCGGAGTACGGTTATTTCGCCAAACAGGCGGGGTTTACCGTTAAAACGTCCGCCAGCCTTGCGGCTTTATGGCAGGTGGTGAATCAAATCGGCGGTAAAGAGCGTTATTTCTTTGGCAATATTTTGTGGCAAACCCGGGCGTTGATGGACCGCGCGATCGGTCATAAGCTGGCGAAAGGCCGCCCGGAGCGTGAATATTTGCAGACCGGAGATGCGGTGGATAGCTGGAAAGTGATTGTCGTTGAACCGGAAAAACAACTTACGCTGTTATTTGGCATGAAAGCGCCGGGGCTGGGACGACTGTGTTTTACCCTGGAAGATAAAGGTGACTATCGTACTATCGATGTTCGCGCATTCTGGCATCCGCACGGTATGCCGGGGCTGTTTTACTGGTTACTGATGATCCCCGCGCATCTGTTTATTTTTTGCGGAATGGCAAAACGAATCGCCAGACTGGCAGAACAAAGCACAGATTAATCGACAAAACCTGCGTTATTCTTTCATGTTTCCCATTGCATCAAGGGGGAAATCACGGAAGAATGCGCACGTCATTTTCTCAACAACAGTGGATTGATATGAAGGTACTGGTTACCGGCGCCACCAGCGGCTTAGGTCGAAACGCGGTAGAGTTTTTATGCCAGAAAGGCATCAGCGTGCGAGCGACCGGTCGCAACGAGGCAATGGGTAAATTGCTGGAAAAAATGGGCGCAGAGTTTGTTCCAGCGGATCTGACCGAGCTGGTCTCATCACAAGCTAAAGTGATGCTCGCAGGCATTGATACGCTGTGGCACTGCTCCAGCTTTACCTCGCCCTGGGGGACACAACAGGCTTTCGATCTGGCTAACGTTCGCGCCACTCGCCGTCTGGGTGAATGGGCTGTCGCCTGGGGAGTACGTAACTTTATTCATATCTCTTCCCCCTCCCTGTACTTCGATTATCACCACCATCGCGATATTAAAGAAGATTTTCGCCCCCACCGCTTCGCTAACGAGTTTGCCCGTAGCAAAGCAGCCAGCGAAGAAGTGATCAATATGCTTTCGCAGGCGAATCCACAAACGCGCTTTACTATTCTGCGCCCACAAAGTCTGTTCGGGCCACACGATAAAGTCTTTATTCCCCGTCTGGCGCATATGATGCACCACTACGGCAGCATTCTGTTACCACACGGCGGCAGTGCGCTGGTCGATATGACGTACTATGAAAATGCCGTGCACGCCATGTGGCTGGCAAGTCAGGAAGCCTGCGATAAGCTGCCTTCCGGGCGAGCATATAACATTACCAACGGCGAGCATCGCACTCTACGCAGCATCGTGCAGAAACTTATCGACGAGTTGAATATTGACTGTCGTATTCGTTCCGTCCCCTACCCGATGCTGGATATGATCGCCCGCAGCATGGAGCGTTTAGGCCGCAAGTCAGCAAAAGAGCCGCCGCTGACCCACTACGGCGTCTCCAAGTTGAATTTTGACTTTACGCTGGATATTACGCGTGCGCAGGAAGAGTTAGGTTATCAACCAGTCCTCACCCTGGATGAAGGTATCGAGAAAACTGCTGCCTGGCTGCGCGATCACGGGAAACTGCCCCGCTAATCCTGACCGTATTTCTCCAGCAACGCTTCGGCAATCGCCTGAGTTTCTGCATCCGCTTCGCCGTTGTATAACGTCGGGCGGAAATGCATCTGGAACGCCATAATCACGCGCCGCTGCTCGCGCGGTGTCATATCAGGTTTAACGTCATAACCGTAGCGCGCCAAAAGCTTCAGCAATGATGCGGTATCTACCGGTGTGTGCGGCGCGCGCCCGGCAAGGTAAAAGTTCACCCGTTGCGCATCCGGCCAGGCACCAATCCCCTGCTGCGCCAGTTGTTGCCAGGGGAATAACGGCCCCGGATCGTCTTTGCGCTGCGGCGCAATATCCGCATGCGCCACTACGTTTTCCGGCTTGATGTGATAACGGGCAATAATATCTTTCGCCAGCGGAATAAGCGCCTGAATCTGTGCCTGTTCAAACGGGGCAAAATATTTCACTCCGGATAATTTTTGCCAGCCACGGTTTTCCAGCTCAATGCCAATAGAGGTGTCGTTAAGGCGTGTTGCCCCGCGCCAGGCGCTAATCCCCGCATGCCAGGCCAGTTCCTGTTCCGGCACCAGTTGCCAGATGCGCGGTTTACCGTTGTATCGCGGTGGCACAGCAGGAACCAGATAATGCGAGCTGACCTGTTTATCGGTCAGTGTCGCCAGCGAGCTATCAAAATCATCTGCGGTGTAGTGGATCACCAGCACTTTAATGCGCGGATACGCCGCCTGCGCCTGGCGTCGGGTATCAAGCTGATATCCCTCTTTCTCAACAATGCCTTTTTCGCCTGCACACCCTGCCAGTAACAGAGCGGCGGCGACCAGCCAGAAGACTCTTCTCATCGACGTGTTTTCACCGCCGTTCCGCTGACGCTAACCATCAGCATACTGCCATTTTGCCCGACCGTTTCGTAGTCGATATCAATACCGACTATGACATCGGCCCTCAACGCCCGCGCCTGCTCACCAAGTTCCTCAAAGGCAATCTCCCGCGCTTTTCGCAATTCTTTTTCATAAGCCCCGGAGCGTCCGCCAACGATATCGCGGATACCGGCAAAGAAATCACGGAAAATATTGGCACCTAAAATCGCTTCGCCTGTCACCACACCGCAATATTCAACGATGGTCTGGCCTTCCAGAGTTGGGGTTGTAGAAAATTGCATGATCGATCTCCTTGTTTGCTAATCCTTCGATCTCAAAGCATTATCGGGCTGATATGCCATGTTGGGAAGAAGGTTTTGATCAGTTTAGGAAATCATCTCATTGTGTCAAAAACAAGCGCATATGCCTTTACGATTACCCGTCTCCTAACCCGATATTGGTTTCATTATGGGATAGCGCTGACCTGCTATATTATGTTGTACCTGCAACATTAATGAATGGGAAGAGTCACCTTATATTGTAAATTATTCCAAAATTTTTCCGCATCTTGAGGCTGAGGAATATACCTCTGAATTCTTGTTTGATCGATCTCCGCAAAACATGAAAGTAATTTAACCTCAAGACTTCTATCATTAATATAAGCAAAGATCATTTTTGCAAATTCGTAAATAAATGCTCGATCCTGAGCGCTTAATAGCTTAATACAATATTTATTCTTTAGAGAGTAAAGGATTTCAATGAAAGCATCCGCTGCAACCTTTACGTTATTCCCAACGGTCATATTAAATATATCCCTTACACAGATAGAGTACAGTGATAGTAAACAACCATACAAATAATCATTTATTAATTCTTTTGTCCATTTTACTGGTAACCATGGTTTTATCTTGACATCATGCATACTACACTCATGAAAAAGACATTTATAGAGATTAACTCTTATCATATCAACACTGTAAAAATGGCAATGGACAAATTTTGAAGAATGAGCATTTACATTATTAATTTTAGTCGCTCTAAACGTAAAGTTACTGAATACGTTTTTCGTTAAATTACTATTTGTTATCTTAACATCACCTAAACTGCCGTTCTCAAAACAACATCCCTTCAATATACTTTCATTTACAAGAGAATGTGATAAATACAGATGATTTAAGTTTTTCTTCATTAAACCCACAGCATCAAAATGACTATATTTAATAAAACAACCATCATTGAGTAGCGTTTTTAGATTGACTAAATTACTATCATGTTCACGTGCCATAGTTGTGATAGGGGTTGGAAGAGACATGAAAACCTCTTCATTGACCATCAAGTGAATCATGCATTGCTTGCCTTTTGTCATATCCACACTTACACTACAAATATCGTTGTAATGCGATGAATGCATTGCCGGACACAGATTAAATACAATATTTTGAAAGGCGTAAAATCGTGTTAATACTTCCGAATAAGTAATTGGATTAAACTTAAGATCGTCATTAGCAAAACCAAGCGTTATTGTATGTTCTACATTTAGGTCAGGTTCAGATGAGTCTTCAAGAGCAATATCATCACTGAAAATTTCACCTGATGTATTATCACTGTTACAAAAGGTGCTCATCAATGCAATGGTATTTATAACGGACTCTTTGTCGATATCCTCACTCATTGTATATCGCCTGCTATAATCATAGAAATGAATAAATGCGTCTTTTATAATTGTTATGTATTGTTCCTTATTAAATACAATTCGATTGTATACTTTTTCAAAGATCGCATTCGCAATCTTACAACCAAGGGTATACCTATATAACAATGGATAAGAATCAATAGTAAAATTCTTCTCCAATTCACATTTCAGTTTAATTTCGTAATGCAGAGGAAAAATAAATTCTTGTCTTTCCATTTTTCCGCTGACTTTATTTCGCACCCCAATGGTGATTCTTTCATTACCAATTTTTATTTCAACTTCATTGTTTTGTGATGTACCAAGGTATGTTTTAGTACCAGTTTCGAAAGCACTACTAAAAAAAGAATTTAAATAATTATTTGCTGAATAAATAATGTTACCGAGCGACATATCATTTTTAATAGTTTCACTATCAGCATTTATTGCTAATACTAGATTCAAGTAGATGGTGTCCCATGTAGATAACTCATCCTTATGACTGGATTTTAATATGGTAAAAAATTCCCTCAGCGAGGCCATGAGATTATCACTTTGATTCGGTTGTGTGCTTAGAAATGATGACGATTGTTCAGAGACATTATTTATCATATAAAAATCACCCAAAAAAACGATAACCCACTGTACTCCCTGTGCTTTATAAACATAAAGTCACAACACATTCTATATTCATATTAATTAATGGCGCATTGAAAAAAATTATATTATTCTTAACTCAAATCCATTAGCTAAATAAGCTTATATTCTTCACTCACAACCGTAACAAAAATAATATTATCGAAAGTTAAAGTTGGGACTATCAAATTTCGCTCATTTCAAACATACATTGTGATTTTTGCAATCATCTTAATCTTAGGGCCTATCATCATATGTTAAAATTTTGTCAATCATAGAAAAGAATCTTGGTCACCTATCATGCGTTATAAATGTGCAACTGGCTTCCTGCAGATACTCTTAACTTCTACAGCAGGATTTATACCAGCGTTTCAGAACTATCATATTTACCTTAAATGATCATTTCAGTCTTATAACACGCTCAGCCTCACAAATGGTTTACACTGTCTATTGTTTGGGTAATTTAAGTAAGTCAGCTACGATCAACCTTGAGTGGGTAGCCAGCAATGGACTCAAACCCAATCAGGTGTTCAGATTGTTTCAGAATTGTACTAAAAACAATGTATTAAATAATCTGATAGTGTTTGGTCGTAGTGTGACACAGACAGCAAGCTAATAAGGAAATGATTATGCGCTACCGTTCACTATCTCTACTTATTCCATGTGCACTGCTGCTGAGTGCCTGTACCACCGTCACGCCAGCTTATAAAGATAACGGCCCCCGCACCGGTTCCTGTGTCCAGGGTGGACCTGACAGCGTGGCTCAACAATTCTATGACTACCGCATTCAACATCGCAGCAATGACATTACCGCTCTGCGCCCCTATTTGAGTGACAAACTGGCAACCCTACTTAGCGATGCCAGCCGCGATAATAGTCATCGTGAATTGTTAAGCAGCGATCCGTTCTCCAGTCGAACCACCTTGCCAGACAGCGCCCACGTTGCCAGTGCATCGACTATCCCGAATCGTGATGCCCGTAATATTCCATTGCGTGTGGAACTCAAACAGGGGGATCAGAGCTGGCAGGATGAAGTGCTAATGATTCAGGAAGGCCAGTGTTGGGTGATTGACGATGTGCGCTACTTAGGCGGCAGCGTTCATGCCACAGCAGGTACACTCCGTCAGTCAATCGAGAATCGCTAACGCCTTGATCAACCAATAACCCCCGTAAATTGTCCGGCATTTCGTGAGGAATGCCGACATTTATGCTCGCCGCCCACCGCCCCCGTTATTTTGTGCTATGTTTAGTGAATAATGCGCTTTGCTTTTAACTTTTAAAGCAGAAATATTGCATAATTATTCTGTCAAAGGTACTATCTTCGACCTCAATAGCTATCAGACTGCCAGTATACGAGTGTCAATGAGTATTCAATTAAACGGCATTAATTGCTTTTACGGCGCGCATCAGGCGCTGTTCGATATCACGCTGGATTGCCCACAGGGCGAAACGCTGGTGTTACTTGGCCCCAGTGGCGCGGGTAAAAGCTCGCTGCTGCGTGTACTCAATCTGCTTGAGATGCCGCGCTCCGGTACGCTCAACATTGCAGGCAACCATTTCGATTTCACCAAAACGCCCTCAGACAAAGCGATTCGCGATCTGCGTCGTAACGTCGGTATGGTGTTTCAACAATACAACCTGTGGCCGCACCTCACCGTGCAGCAAAACCTGATTGAAGCGCCCTGT
This sequence comes from Escherichia sp. MOD1-EC5189, assembly GCF_002966045.1. Classification (NCBI taxonomy): domain Bacteria; kingdom Pseudomonadati; phylum Pseudomonadota; class Gammaproteobacteria; order Enterobacterales; family Enterobacteriaceae; genus Escherichia; species Escherichia sp. MOD1-EC5189. The sequence goes on from NZ_PTRX01000013.1 coordinate 14,286, forward strand.
CGTGTACTGGGATTGAGTAAAGATCAGGCGCTGGCCCGTGCAGAAAAATTGCTGGAACGTTTGCGTCTAAAACCTTATAGCGATCGTTATCCGCTGCATCTTTCTGGTGGTCAGCAGCAGCGTGTTGCTATTGCGCGTGCGTTGATGATGGAACCGCAGGTACTGCTGTTCGATGAACCGACCGCCGCGCTGGACCCGGAAATTACGGCACAAATCGTCAGCATCATTCGTGAGCTGGCAGAAACCAATATTACCCAGGTGATCGTCACCCACGAAGTGGAAGTGGCGCGTAAAACCGCCAGCCGTGTGGTGTATATGGAAAATGGTCATATCGTAGAACAAGGCGACGCGCGCTGCTTTACCGAGCCGCAAACCGAAGCATTTAAAAACTATCTCTCTCACTAAGATTCGGGATAACAACAATGAAAAAAGTTCTGATTGCCGCGTTAATTGCAGGTTTTAGTCTTTCCGCCACAGCTGCCGAAACTATTCGTTTTGCCACCGAAGCCTCCTATCCTCCGTTTGAATCAATGGATGCAAACAACCAGATCGTTGGTTTTGACGTCGACCTGGCGCAGGCATTGTGTAAAGAGATTGATGCGACCTGCACTTTCTCTAACCAGGCGTTTGACAGCCTGATCCCAAGCCTGAAATTCCGTCGCGTAGACGCAGTGATGGCTGGCATGGATATCACCCCGGAGCGTGAAAAGCAGGTGCTGTTTACCACGCCGTACTATGACAACTCTGCCCTGTTTGTGGGTCAACAAGGTAAATACACCAGCGTTGATCAGCTGAAAGGCAAAAAAGTCGGCGTTCAGAACGGGACGACGCACCAGAAATTCATTATGGATAAACATCCGGAAATCACCACGGTTCCTTATGATAGCTACCAGAACGCGAAACTCGATCTGCAAAACGGTCGTATCGACGGCGTTTTTGGTGACACCGCAGTGGTAACCGAATGGCTGAAAGATAACCCGAAACTGGCGGCTGTCGGCGACAAAGTGACCGATAAAGATTACTTCGGTACTGGCCTCGGCATCGCGGTACGTCAGGGCAACACTGAACTGCAGCAGAAATTCAACACTGCGCTGGAAAAAGTGAAGAAAGATGGCACTTACGAAACCATCTACAACAAATGGTTCCAGAAGTAATACCTGATGAATGAATTTTTTCCTTTAGCAAGCGCCGCCGGGATGACCGTCGGCCTTGCCGTTTGTGCATTGATTGTCGGACTGGCGCTGGCGATGTTCTTTGCGGTGTGGGAGTCAGCAAAATGGCGTCCTGTCGCGTGGGTAGGTTCAGCACTGGTGACGATTCTGCGCGGTCTGCCAGAAATTCTGGTGGTGCTGTTTATCTATTTTGGCTCCTCGCAGTTACTGCTGACGCTTTCGGATGGCTTCACCATCAATCTTGGGATCGTACAGATCCCGGTGCAGATGGACATTGAGAACTTCGACGTTAGCCCGTTCCTGTGTGGGGTTATCGCCCTGTCGCTACTGTATGCCGCCTATGCCTCGCAAACCCTGCGCGGCGCACTGAAAGCGGTGCCACTTGGTCAGTGGGAATCCGGTCAGGCGCTGGGGCTGTCGAAATCGGCTATCTTTTTCCGCCTGGTGATGCCACAGATGTGGCGTCATGCGTTGCCTGGCCTCGGTAACCAGTGGCTGGTACTGCTAAAAGATACCGCATTGGTCAGTTTGATAAGTGTGAATGACTTAATGCTGCAAACCAAAAGCATCGCCACTCGTACCCAGGAGCCATTTACCTGGTACATTGTGGCGGCGGCGATTTACCTGGTGATTACCCTGCTCAGTCAGTACATTCTCAAACGCATTGACCTGCGCGCGACACGTTTTGAGCGGAGGCCTGGCTGATGCTTGAGTATTTACCCGAACTGATGAAAGGGCTGCACACCAGCCTGACGCTGACGATTGCCTCGCTGATTGTGGCGCTAATTCTGGCGTTGATTTTTACCATCATCCTGACGCTGAAAACGCCGGTACTGGTGTGGCTGGTGCGGGGCTATATCACGCTGTTTACCGGTACGCCGCTGTTGGTGCAGATCTTCCTGATTTACTACGGTCCAGGCCAGTTCCCGACGTTGCAGGAGTATCCGGCACTGTGGCATCTGTTGTCAGAACCGTGGTTGTGCGCGCTGATTGCGTTGTCGCTGAACAGTGCGGCGTATACCACGCAGCTATTTTACGGTGCAATTCGTGCAATCCCGGAAGGTCAGTGGCAGTCCTGTAGCGCCCTAGGGATGAGCAAAAAAGATACGCTGGCGATCCTGCTGCCGTATGCCTTTAAACGCTCACTCTCTTCTTATTCCAACGAAGTTGTGCTGGTATTTAAAAGTACCTCTCTGGCTTACACCATTACTCTAATGGAAGTAATGGGTTACAGCCAGTTGTTGTACGGACGCACTTACGATGTCATGGTGTTCGGTGCGGCGGGGATTATTTACCTGGTCGTCAACGGCCTGCTGACACTGATGATGCGTTTGATCGAGCGCAAAGCGCTGGCGTTCGAGCGACGGAATTGACATGGCTGCATGCTGATGCCGGATGATTTGTAGGTCTGATAAGACGCGCCAGCGTCGCATCAGACACCAGCACGGTGCCTATGCCGGATGCGGCGTGTACGCCTTATCCGGCCTACATAGTGCATAGATTAATATAATAAAGACGGGCAACCTACTAAGTTGTCCGTCTTTTTTTATTCATTACGAATTATTTAATCATATTTATTGCATATAAATTCACTTGATGGCATTGTTAATCCATGCCGCAGACACGGCCAAAAATCATAAGATTGACAGACGGGAGTTCCATCATGAAAAAGTTAGTTCTTGCCGCTTTACTTTCATCCTGTGCATTCGGCGCTTCTGCCGCAGAGAAAATCAATTTCGGCGTATCAGCGACCTATCCTCCCTTTGAATCTATAGGTGCTAATAATGAGATTGTCGGCTTTGATATCGACCTGGCAAAAGCGTTATGCAAACAGATGCAGGCAGAATGTACTTTTACCAATCACGCTTTCGACAGCCTCATCCCGTCACTGAAATTCAGAAAATATGACGCCGTTATCTCCGGTATGGATATCACGCCGGAGCGTAGCAAGCAGGTATCATTTACCACGCCCTACTACGAAAACTCAGCTGTTGTGATTGCCAAAAAAGATACCTACAAAACGTTTGCTGACCTGAAAGGCAAACGCATTGGGATGGAAAACGGTACAACGCACCAGAAATATATTCAGGATCAGCACCCGGAAGTAAAAACTGTCTCCTATGACAGTTATCAAAATGCCTTTATCGACCTGAAAAATGGTCGTATTGATGGGGTATTTGGTGACACAGCGGTGGTTAATGAATGGCTGAAAACCAATCCACAACTGGGCGTTGCTACTGAGAAAGTGACCGACCCGCAGTACTTCGGCACCGGTCTGGGCATCGCTGTACGTCCGGATAATAAAGCCCTGCTGGAAAAACTGAATAACGCACTGGCAGCGATTAAAGCAGATGGTACGTATCAGAAAATCAATGACCAGTGGTTCCCGCAGTAATCGGGACTGATGACAAAAGTAAGATTGCCTGATGCGCTACGCTTATCAGGCCTACATTTACCCTGCAATGCATTGATTTAGCACGATTTTGTAGGCCGAACAAGGCGCTCACGCCGCATCCGACATGAACAACGCGCACCTTATCAGCAATCTGAAGCCGCAGCCGCGGCTTTTTTATTGCTTCACCAACAGTGTCAGCACTTCATAGTGCGCGGTGTGCGGGAACATATCAAAAAGCTGTACCCGTTCAATACGATAACCTGACAGTTCGCGGATATCTTTGGCCATCGTTTGGGCGTTACAGCTGGAGTAGATGATAAAACGCGGAGCCATCGTTGAAAGATAATCACACAGCGGTTTACCAATGCCGCGGCGCGGCGGGTTAACCAGCACCAGCTCCGGCACCTCCCCCTGAGCGGTGGCAAACTGAGTGGAGTCCAGCGCCTGAAATTGCAAACGCGTTAAGCCCAGTTCAGCGGCTGACTGCTTCGCACAGGCAATGGCTTCTGGCGCAATTTCGATCCCGGTTAACTGCATGTCAGGCGTCGCGCAGTGTAAACCAAAGCCGCCCACGCCACAGAACAGATCCCACATATGTTTAACCGGCAACTGTCGTACCCAGTCGCGCGCAGTAGCGTACAGCTGGCTGGCGACCACCGGATTAGTCTGGAAGAAACTTTGTGGACGGATCCACAGCGGCACATCGTTAAAACGCTCAGCCAGCGCCTGTTGTTCGCTCAGATAAATCTCCGTCTCCCCTTCCATAATCGCCATATGTACCGGCTGAATGTTGACGGTAATAACTTTCAGCTGCGGCAGTTGTGCCTGTAACCACGGCAGCGCCTTACGCAGTTGTGCCAGCTTAGTGTCAGAACGCAGTACAAAGCGCAGCATCATACCGCCATCACTTTGGCTTTCAGTCAGCAGAATGTATTTCAGTTCGCCTCGCTTACGCGCCACGTTGTAGGGTGTTAACCCCGCACGGGCGATAAACGGTTTTAACGCCGCAAAAACGGGCGCAAATGAGGAGGGATAAAGCGGACAATCGCAAAGGTCTTCTGGTGTGCCGTCGCGATGCAGCATACCGAGCAGTGGTTTTTCAACGCTACCACTCACCACCATTTTGGCTTTATTACGAAACCCTTGCTCCGGGCCTGACACCGGCTCGCACCATTCCTCAACCGAAAAGTCGGCGAGCAGATTTTTAAGATCGGCGGTTTTAGCGGAGAGTTGCTCTGGAATCAGCTGCGTTATCCACTGACAGGAACGACAGCGACCCGCGTCGTAAAGTGCGCACTGCATACATTAACCTTCACATCATCAGGGGCGACGATTATACACATTATTGCAACTGGAAGAACCGCCGACTGGTTGAGGGAACGAACAGTAGCAACAGGATGAGCATATCCGGCAACTTCTGCAGCATCAGGCTATGGAAGATTTCACGTTTTGATTCACCGGGAATGCTGAACAGCTCCGGATAACCATAACCCAGCGAAGCCGCCCACAAATAACTGGCGGCCGTGATTTGTGTCAACAGATACAGCCAGCGCGCCCAGCGACGCCCTTTCACCAGTGAAAACGCACACCAGATCTCAATGAAAACCAGCACAAGGCTGCTTAAAAAGACCAGTGTTAAACTCCAGGTTTGTACGCTGCGATGAATGAACTCGCCAATACCGCGCACGCCCAGCGTATTGAAAATCATCAGCACGTCGAGGCCACGGATCATAATAATGGCGAGCGCCGCCACCTGCACCAGCGCAGGCACATTCAGGCGAGCATGAGATGAAGATGTTTTCTTAAAAAATCCCAACGTTTCGTCTTCCATGAAAACAATGCCGCGACATGCGCGGCATTATGTAGCCAGGTTGGCAAATTTTAGTGTCTTCAGCCACGTCTTGCACGCTGGATGTCGCGTATCCGCTGTTTTTCTGCGCGCGCCATCAGATACCAGGCGATAAATCCGACAATTCCGACCGCACCGAGGATCAATGTTGCCAGGGCGTTGATTTCCGGATTCACTCCCATCCGCACGCTGGAAAAGACCAGCATCGGTAACGTGGTGGCTCCCGGCCCGGAAACAAAGCTGGCGATAACCAGATCGTCGAGCGACAAAGTAAAAGCCAGTAACCAGCCAGAAATGATCGCGGGCATGATCATCGGTAGCGTAATGACGAAAAACACTTTCAGCGGTGTCGCACCGAGATCCATCGCCGCTTCTTCAATGGAACGGTCCAGCTCCCGCAGACGCGAAGAAATCACGACTGCCACATAAGCCGTACAGAAAGTGACATGCGCCAGCCAGATGGTGAGCATGCCTCGCTCCGCAGGCCAGCCGATGGCATGTGCAAGTGCGACGAATAACAACAACAGCGACAAGCCCGTGATCACATCCGGCATTACCAATGGCGCAGTGATCATAAAGGCAAAGCCATTTGATCCGCGAAACCGACCAAAGCGTACCAGTACCACTGCCGCAATCGTCCCGAGGATCGCCGCCGCCGTTGCCGCACAGGCAGCTATTGTCAGGCTTAAACCAACCGCACTCATCATCGCGTCATCGCGCAATAATTCGCCATACCAGCGCGTTGACCAGCCGGCCCACACCGTCACCAGCTTCGAGCTGTTGAATGAATAGATCACCAGCATCAGCATTGGCGCGTAGAGAAAGGTGAAGCCCAGCAGCAAAATCACAATCCGCCAGGGCGAACGAACCACCGGTAAATTATTCATCCGTGTTCTCCCACGCTTTTTTGCTGATGCTTGTGGAACCACATTATCGGCACAATTAGCAGCAGCAACATGATGATCGCTACCGCCGAGGCCACCGGCCAGTCGCGGTTATTGAAAAACTCCTGCCACAGCACGCGCCCGATCATGATGCTGTCCGGGCCACCGAGCAGTTCAGGGATCACAAACTCGCCCACAGCCGGGATAAACACCAGCATCGATCCGGCAATAATCCCGCCTTTGGTCAGCGGCACGATCACAGTAAAGAACGTTTTCAGCGGTCGTGCACCGAGATCCAGTGCCGCTTCCACCAGCGAATAATCAATACGAATCAACGCGGTATAAATCGGCAGCACCATAAACGGTACATAGGCATAAACAATGCCAATATAAACGGCCAGGTTTGTATGCAGAATGGTCAGCGGCTGGTCGATAACCCCCAGCCATAGCAGAAAGTTATTCAGCACGCCGTTATTTTTTAATATTCCCATCCAGGCATAAACGCGGATCAGAAACGAGGTCCACGACGGCAGGATCACCAGCAGCAATAAGATATTGCGGGTCGAAGGCTTACTGTGCGCCACCGCCCACGCCAGCGGATAGCCGATCAGTAAACAACAAATTGTCGAAATCGCCGCTACCTGTAACGACTGGAGATATGCATCGAAATAGAGCGGATCGTCAGTCAGTTGCAGGAAATTACCAAGATTGAGGGTGATGGAAAGTTGCCCGTCAGCCCACTCCATCAGTTCGGTATAAGGTGGAATAGCGCGCGCCATCTCCGCCAGGCTTATTTTAAATACAATCAGAAATGGCAGCAGAAACAGTAAGATCAACCAGATATACGGCAACGCAATGACCAGTTTGCGCCCATGCTTCATTTGCAGCTGCGACAACCACAGCTTAAATCCGCCCGGCGGTTTCGACTGGGCAGCAGGTTCAAGTGTACTCATCTTTGCTCCTTAAACCGTCAACACCACACAGCTGTCCACTTCCCAGCACAAGCGCACTTCATCGCCCCAGGTGGGTAATCCTTTACGATAGCGATGGGCGTTTTGTAGCTGGGCGCTGATCATCTGCCCGCTTTTCAGGCGAACGTGATACACCGAAAGATCGCCGAGATAGGCAATGTGCATCACCTCCCCCACCGCGAAGTTACAACCATTGGCGGGCGGTGCTTCGCAAAGCATGATTTTTTCCGGACGCAGCGCCACGTGTACCGGCACGTTATCGACCACCGAAGCGTCCGCATCGACTTTCAGTGGATGCACCAGTCCCGGCGAATAAAGCACCAGGCCATCTTCCTGACGCTCTTTAAGTACACCTTCAAAGACGTTAACTGAACCGATAAATTCAGCACTGTAGCGCGTGGTCGGATGCTCATAGATCTCTTCCGGCTCGCCAATCTGGACAAATTTCCCACGATTCATAATGGCGATGCGCCCCGCCATGGTCATCGCCTCTTCCTGATCGTGGGTGACCATTACGCAGGTCACACCGACGCGCTCCAGAATATCCACCACTTCAAGCTGCATCCGGTCACGCAGCTTTTTATCCAGCGCGTCCATCGGCTCATCGAGCAGTAATAGTTTCGGGCGCTTGGCAAGGCTTCTGGCCAGGGCCACACGCTGACGCTGACCACCGGAAAGCTGATGCGGTTTGCGTTTGGCGAACTCCTGCATATGCACCAGCCCAAGCATCTCATTGACCCGGCTGGCAATTTCCGCTTTCGGCAATTTGTCCTGTTTCAGGCCAAAAGCGATGTTCTGTTCCACGGTCATATGCGGAAACAGCGCGTAAGACTGAAACATCATATTGATAGGGCGCAGGTAAGGCGGTACCTGTGATAAATCGACGCCATCGAGCATAATCTGCCCGGCAGAAGGTTGTTCGAAACCTGCCAGCATACGCAGCAGCGTGGACTTGCCACAGCCGGATGCGCCCAGCAGCGCGAAGATTTCGCCTTTATAGATGGTCAGGCTGACATCATCGACCGCATGCTGACCATCGTAAGATTTAGTCAGATTACGGATTTCTAATAGCGGCGTCAGCGCCTTACGGGTTTTCGCCTGGGGGCGAGGGATAGCGTCATTCACGGCTGCTCTCCGGCATTGAATGTGTGCAAGCGCACCATAATGGTGCGAATTGCCGGCGGGTGTGGTGCGCCCGTCCGGCATCTACGACTGCGGATTATTTTCCGCTCTTCACTTTGGTCCACGCGCGGGTGCGCACACGGTCGATTTTCGGATCCTGCACTTTCAGAGTGAACAACTTCGCACGAACGTCCGCCGGAGGATAAATCCCTGGATTATCACGCACTTCCGCGCTTACCAGCGGCGTAGCTTCTTTGTTCGCGTTGGCATAGAACACATGGTCGGAAATATGCGCCACCACATCCGGGCGCAGCAGGTAATTCAGGAACTGATAAGCTTCGTCTTTATTTTTGGCATCCGCAGGCATGGCGAAGACATCAAAGAACGCCATCGCCCCTTCTTTCGGAATCGAGAACGAGACATTAACGCCATTCTTCGCTTCCTTCGCGCGGTTTGACGCCTGCCAGACATCGCCCGCCCAGCCGATAGCGACGCAAATATCGCCGTTTGCCAGGTCGTTAATGTATTGAGATGAATGGAAATAACGAATGTTCGGGCGCAGCTTTAACAGCAGATCGGTTGCCGGTCCGGTGTAATCATCTGCTTTAGTGCTGTTGGGATCTTTACCGAGATAATTCAGCACGGTAGCAAACACTTCTTCCGGTGCATCAAGGAAAGAGACGCCGCAGCTTTTCAGTTTTTCCAGATTTTCAGGTTTGAGGATCAAGTCCCAGCTATCGACGGGCGCGTTTTCACCCAGTACCGCTTTGACTTTATCGACGTTATAGCCAATCCCGGTCGTCGCCCACATATAGGGCATAGCAAATTTATTATCCGGGTCATGTTTAGCGACCAGCTTCAGCAGTTCCGGGTCGAGATTCTTCCACTCCGGCAATTTGTTTTTATCCAGTGGCTGGAAAACTCCCGCAGTCAACTGGCGCTCCAGAAAGCTGGCAGATGGAACCACCAGGTCAAAGCCGGTGCTCCCTGCCATTAATTTGCCTTCCAGTACTTCGTTAGAGTCGAAAACATCGTAGACGACTTTAATACCGGTTTCTTTTTCAAAATTGGCCACCGTATCCGGGGCGATATAATCAGACCAGTTATAGATGTGGAGTGTTTTTTGTTCAGCCGCGAGCGTGCCGACAGAGACGACCATCAGAGCACCCGCAACCAGACCCGATAGCCATTTTTTATTTAAGGCGGTCATATCTCTTTCCTTCTGAAAGTTCGTTAACAAACGAACAAAAGTTGTCACACTGAAAGATATGCAATATTCGTGCATATTTTTTATCGGCGCGGTGTAAGAAAAGAGAACTCTCTCCCGGCCAGCACTGCTCGCTATATAAAAGCATCGCAAGAATAACTTTAGCCAGGGTTTGAGACTATAGCTCGGATTAAAAAACGGTATTTAACAAATTTTTATGCGTATTTGCTCTATGTGATAAAGCCAAATCGGCACAAGAGAAGTGAAACAATCTTTAAGAAAAGGTTAAAAACAGCAGATAATTTTGCAGCACGCAGTCACTGCGGCAGCGACTGCGTGCTCGAAAGGAGTTATCAGTGGAGGAAATAGTTTTCGGTAACGTTGTTTTGCCCTTCATCGTCAGTCGGTAACAGCAGTTGATGGGCATTAGCTTCAAGAATGACCATCGAAATCTGCTCTTCGCTCTGACGCACGAACCATGCAAACTGCTCATAGGTTACGCCCTGCATAACGGATAAAGACTGGCAAACCACCAGCTTTGGCAGATTATCATCCTGCATATCAAGAAATGCTTTCACGGTCAGCGAACTGGCATTGATGGCTGATAAATCCGCCGCCAGCGGCAATACGGCTGAAGGTCGGACTTCCGCCATGGCAGAAAACAGGATCGTGTTATCGATCAGATCGATTTTGGCATCAAAGACACCGTCGAAATTCTGCATATGGGGCAGATGCAGAGCCTGACAGTTATCACATTCAAAAAAACTCATCCCCAGGTCATCGAGCCATTGACGCAACGTATCCAGACCAGGAACGACCAGCGATGTCATAATTTTGTACAACCTCTTCCGATAAAAAGACCGGCACAGCTTACGCAAAAAGCGCAGGCAAAACCATGATCAGTAATGTGATTGCGACTAACCACCCGTTTTCAGGCAATATTCTGTCGTGGCGTTGCGTTCGATCCAACGGATCATTTTACTCGCGATGTCGATACCGGTGGTTTTTTCTATTCCTTCCAGCCCCGGTGACGCATTCACCTCCATCACCAACGGCCCGCGATTAGCACGCAGAATATCCACACCAGCAACGTCCAGCGCCATCGTTCGCGCGGCTTTTATCGCGATTTCACGCTCCTGTGGTGTGATACTGGCGACGCTTGCTGCACCGCCACGATGCAAATTGGAACGAAAATCGCCCTCTTTCGCCCGCCGTTCAATCGCAGCGACCACTTCATCGCCAACAACCAGACAGCGGATATCGCACCCTTGCGCCTCTTTGATATATTCCTGCACCAGAATATGCGCGTTCAGACCGCGAAAGGCGTCAATCACGCTTTCCGCCGCCTGACGCGTCTCCGCCAGCACGACACCAATTCCCTGCGTACCTTCAACCAGCTTAACCACCAGCGGCGCACCACCGACCATGTCGATTAAATCGCTGGTATCATCCGGCGAATGCGCAATGCCCGTGACAGGCAGGTCGATGCCCTGACGCGCCAGCAGTTGCATCGAACGCAATTTGTCACGCGCCCGGGCAATGGCGACCGACTCATTGAGCGGATAGCTCCCCAGCATCTCGAACTGGCGCAGTGCCGCCGTCCCATAAAAGGTAATGGCGGTGCCAATACGCGGGATCACAGCGTCAAAATGGGGTAACTTGCGGCCTTTGTAGTGAATAGAAGACGCCGCAGGATTTATGTTCATGTAGCAAGAAAGCGGATCAAGAATTTCAACCAGGTGACCACGCTGTATAGCGGCTTCACGCAGCCGCTTACACGAATAGAGCGTTCCATCCCGGGACAATATGGCAATTTTCACCCTGCACCTCTCTGTCAGACCTGGTCAAAAGCCCGCGTATCATACATCGGCGTGGCGGTTTTAGCGCGTAGCCCAACCCTGTTTGTGCAAATAATCCAGTATAAATGGGCGGCTTTCTTTAATGATTGTTCGGCGGATATGATCGCTCCAGGTATCCCGGCGATTATTGCTGCCACGGGTGAGGTAATATTCCGCCAGCTGCTCGTCATACTGCGCCAGTGCCTCTTTATCCAGCGGTTGATAGCTGTTTTCATGCACCAAAATGGAAGCCGGTAAACGCGGCTTAAGATCCGGATTATCCGCAGGCCAGCCAAGGCACAGCCCAAACAGCGGCAGAACATGCTGCGGTAATTTCAGCAGTTCCGTCACCGCTTCAATATTATTGCGCAGGCCGCCGATATATACCCCGCCCAATCCCAGCGATTCCGCTGCGGTTAACGCATTCTGCGCCATCATTGCCGTATCAACGACACCGAGCAACAGTTGTTCCGCCAGGCCAAGTTGTGCATCCGGACAGATCTGTAAATGGCGGTTAAAGTCGGCACAGAACACCCAAAACTCCGCCGCTTTCGCTACGTGTTTTTGCCCGCCGGTCAGCGTCACCAGTTCATCACGTAACGCTTTGTCGGTAATGCGAATAATGCTACTGCACTGCAAAAAACTGGAACTGGACGTCGCACGGGCGCTGTTAATAATCGCCTCACGCTGCGCTTCGGAAATGGGTTCATCAGTGAAATGGCGAATGGAGCGATGGCCACAAATAAGTTCAATGGTTGGCGTCATTATCTTTTTCTCTTTCTGAACGTGAATATTGCGGTGGACGGTTCATCAGCTGTGGGGCAAGACGTTTTGCCACCTGAAGAATAACCACCACCGCAGCGGGAAGCATGAGCAAAACACCGAGAAAAATCATCAGAATCTGCACTTCTGGCCGAGAAAATGGCTCAGGCAGCGACAGGGAGCCGCTTACCGACAGCAGCGCCACCGCCAGCAACATCATTCCGATAAATTCCAGTATCAACACGCTTTTAGGCAATTTACCGATCGCGCGCATACGCTTCCCTCTGCAAAGTGAGCCTTCAGTCTAAAACTTTTCACTGTATTGTGTTTAACAGTTATAGCTTTTAGCAATTAATGCAACAGGTTAAACCTACTTTCAGCGAATACATTTTGGCGTGATCATTACCGGCATAAACCGATGAGGAGAGAAACAATGCAAACCGTTATTTTTGGTCGTCCGGGTTGCCCTTACTGTGTGCGCGCAAAAGATCTGGCTGAGAAGTTGAGCAATGAACGCGATGATTTTCAGTATCAGTATGTAGATATTCGTGCGGAAGGGATCACTAAAGAAGATCTACAACAAAAGGCAGGTAAACCCGTAGAAACCGTGCCGCAGATTTTTGTCGATCAGCAACATATCGGCGGCTATACCGATTTTGCTGCATGGGTGAAAGAGAATCTGGACGCCTGATCGTCTGATAAGCCCTCGCGTTGAGGGCTTCATTGATTTTTTCTGTGCTGTGATTTAAACAAACTGCTGATAAATAAGAAACACAATGCCCCCAACGCACACCAGAACACCGCACTTAATAACCATGCCAGCTCTTGCCAGAATGAGCGCGTTGGTGAAAAAAACAGCCGCATTATGAGCATCGAACAGGGTGCCGCCAGCATTGCGCCAAATAGAGGTTTCAGTACTTCTCTACGCTGTGAAAAGAAGCTGGCAACCGCTCCAGGAAGAATGAAAAACAGCAAGCCAATTTCAGGATGCCCGGCAGCCCGAAAAGCGCCTTTCATGTGCGTCGCCAGAAAAAGGCACACCACAATGAAGAGGACAAAACAGCAGATTGCCCCCGCCCAACGTTGTTTATGTTTCACTCGTTCCTCCTGACACTGCGTCTATCGAACACATTTTTCGCCAGTGTGGCGTTCAGTAAGATAAAGCCGCTTCGCATTCCATGCTAATATAGGCCAACGCAATTCATATAGCCGTTGATACCTAATGTGATTACACTAGTAAAATATATTGTTACTTTACTATCGTTTAGGTGCGCTGAATGAATCTGCGCCCTGAATTCTGGTAAAAAACATTATCGTAAATTACCATTTCTTTCAACAGCTTACTAGTAAACAAGAAGTTAGCCTCCGTGAATATAAACGTCGCCGAATTGTTAAATGGGAATTACATTCTGTTATTATTTGTGGTCCTCGCGCTTGGGCTATGTCTCGGAAAATTACGACTTGGTTCGATCCAACTGGGTAATTCCATTGGCGTTTTAGTCGTATCGCTGTTATTAGGCCAACAACATTTCAGCATTAACACCGACGCGCTTAATCTTGGCTTTATGCTGTTTATTTTCTGCGTCGGGGTCGAAGCCGGACCGAACTTTTTTTCCATTTTTTTTCGCGATGGGAAAAATTACCTAATGTTAGCACTGGTGATGGTTGGCAGTGCGCTGGTGATCGCCTTAGGGTTAGGTAAGCTGTTTGGCTGGGATATTGGCCTGACGGCCGGTATGTTAGCAGGCTCTATGACGTCAACACCGGTTTTGGTCGGTGCTGGCGATACACTGCGTCATTCCGGCATGGAAAGCAGGCAGCTCTCACTGGCACTGGATAATCTGAGCCTCGGGTATGCCTTAACCTATTTAATCGGTCTGGTGAGTTTGATTGTTGGTGCGCGTTACTTGCCGAAATTGCAGCATCAGGACTTACAGACCAGCGCCCAGCAAATCGCCCGCGAACGTGGCCTGGACACAGATGCCAACCGTAAGGTTTATTTGCCGGTGATCCGCGCCTACCGCGTCGGCCCGGAGCTGGTAGCCTGGACCGACGGCAAAAATCTGCGTGAACTGGGTATTTATCGACAAACTGGCTGTTACATTGAACGTATTCGGCGTAACGGGATTCTGGCAAATCCAGATGGTGATGCCGTGCTGCAAATGGGCGATGAAATAGCGTTGGTAGGCTATCCCGACGCCCACGCCCGACTCGATCCCAGCTTCCGTAACGGCAAAGAAGTTTTTGATCGCGACCTCCTCGACATGCGTATCGTCACTGAAGAAGTGGTCGTTAAAAACCATAACGCTGTTGGCAAACGTCTCGCACAACTGAAGTTGACCGATCACGGTTGCTTCCTTAACCGCGTCATTCGTAGCCAGATTGAGATGCCGATTGATGACAACGTCGTGCTTAACAAAGGTGACGTTTTACAAGTCAGCGGCGATGCCCGTCGCGTAAAAACCATCGCCGATCGCATCGGCTTTATCTCGATTCACAGCCAGGTCACTGACTTGCTGGCATTCTGCGCCTTCTTTGTTATTGGGCTGATGATCGGAATGATCACCTTCCAGTTCAGCACATTCAGTTTCGGCATGGGGAACGCTGCCGGGTTGTTATTCGCCGGAATTATGCTGGGCTTTATGCGCGCTAACCACCCGACCTTCGGTTACATTCCGCAGGGTGCATTAAGCATGGTGAAGGAGTTCGGCTTGATGGTGTTTATGGCAGGCGTTGGTCTGAGCGCTGGTAGCGGTATTAATAACGGCCTGGGCGCGATTGGCGGTCAGATGTTGATTGCCGGATTGATTGTCAGTCTGGTGCCAGTGGTTATCTGCTTCTTGTTCGGTGCTTATGTATTGCGAATGAACCGCGCACTGTTGTTCGGCGCAATGATGGGCGCACGCACCTGCGCACCGGCAATGGAGATCATCAGCGATACAGCCCGCAGTAACATCCCGGCGCTGGGCTATGCGGGCACCTACGCAATCGCCAACGTTCTGCTAACGCTGGCTGGGACAATCATCGTCATGGTATGGCCAGGGTTAGGATAAAACTGAAGTTGCCCTGAAAATGAAATTTTTTTGCACAACCGCAGAACTTTTCCGCAGGGCATCAGTCTTAATTAGTGCCACTGCTTTTCTTTGATGTCCCCATTTTGTGGAGCCCATCAACCCCGCCATTTTGGTTCAAGGTTGGTGGGTTTTTTGTTATCTAAAATTTATCTACTACCCTGCAACCCTCTCAACCATCCTCAAAATCTCCTCGCGCGATAGCGGCTTACGGTCGGTGACAAAATGCAGCGTCATCCCCTCAATAAACGCATCAAGCGCGCGGGCGGTTCCGGGTTCAAACCATTGTTCGAGCGTTTGCTGACTGCGCTGCATCCAGTTTTGCATTACCGTTTTTAATAGCGGTTTTCGGCTAGCCAGCGCGTAGAGCTGGTACATCAGCTCCATGTTATCCGGCGTTGCAACCTGTGAGCTGTAGATCATATCGGTGATAGCCTGGCATGCGCCCGGAGCATCACTAACATCGCTAAAAAATGCCTGATATTGCCGGGACATGATCTCAGTAAAACTGCTGAACGCCTCCAGCAACAACTCATCAATTCCTGAAAAATAGTAGGTCATCGACCCCAACGGTACCCCGGCAAGGGTAGCAATTTTGCGGTGCGTAACGGCATGTATTCCGTAAAGTTTCACCGCCTCCAGCGTGGCCTGGATGATTTTTTCTCGCCGTTGCGGATCGTTAGCGCGACGCATGTCATTTCCTCTCTCTGCAATTGTGTACAAATGTACACAACCTTGCTAATGTTGTCTTCCCTCTTCTTATTTTGACGTGATCTATGACCGTAAATTCTTCACGTAATGCATTGAAACGCCGAACCTGGGCGCTGTTTATGTTCTTCTTTTTGCCGGGCCTGTTAATGGCGTCCTGGGCAACTCGTACACCTGCTATCCGCGATATTCTTTCTGTTTCGATCGCTGAAATGGGCGGAGTCCTCTTTGGTCTGTCGATCGGTTCAATGAGCGGTATTCTCTGCTCGGCGTGGTTAGTGAAACGCTTTGGGACGCGTAATGTCATCCTGGTCACGATGTCCTGCGCATTGATCGGGATGATGATATTAAGTCTGGCACTCTGGCTGACATCGCCCCTGCTCTTTGCCGTTGGTCTCGGCGTCTTTGGGGCAAGTTTTGGTTCTGCAGAAGTGGCGATAAACGTTGAAGGTGCCGCCGTTGAGCGAGAAATGAATAAGACGGTTTTGCCGATGATGCACGGTTTTTATAGCCTGGGCACGCTGGCAGGCGCTGGTGTCGGGATGGCACTGACGGCCTTTGGCGTTCCGGCAACGGTGCACATTTTATTGGCGGCGCTGGTAGGCATCGCGCCTATTTATATCGCCATTCAGGCAATCCCTGACGGTACGGGCAAAAATGCTGCCGATGGCACCCAGCATGGTGAAAAAGGCGTACCTTTTTATCGCGATATCCAGTTGCTGCTGATTGGTGTCGTGGTTCTGGCGATGGCCTTTGCCGAAGGTTCTGCCAACGACTGGTTACCCTTATTAATGGTTGACGGTCACGGTTTTAGCCCTACTTCCGGCTCGCTGATTTATGCCGGTTTTACCCTGGGGATGACTGTTGGACGCTTTACCGGCGGTTGGTTCATCGACCGTTATAGTCGCGTTGCCGTGGTTCGGGCCAGTGCACTGATGGGAGCGTTGGGTATTGGGCTGATTATTTTTGTCGATAGCGCCTGGGTCGCTGGGGTGTCTGTTGTACTTTGGGGACTGGGTGCCTCGCTGGGCTTCCCGCTGACCATTTCTGCCGCCAGCGATACCGGCCCCGATGCACCGACCCGCGTCAGCGTGGTAGCAACGACCGGTTATCTGGCTTTCCTCGTCGGGCCGCCGCTGCTGGGCTATCTCGGCGAACATTATGGATTACGTAGTGCAATGCTGGTTGTACTGGCGCTGGTTATTCTTGCGGCTATTGTCGCGAAAGCCGTCGCCAAACCCAATACCAAAACGCAGACGGCGATGGAGAATAGTTGATGAGCATTAAATTAATTGCGGTAGACATGGATGGTACTTTCTTAAGCGATCAAAAAACCTATAACCGTGAGCGGTTTATGGCTCAGTATCAGCAGATGAAAGCACAAGGCATTCGCTTTGTGGTCGCCAGCGGGAATCAATATTATCAGTTGATCTCTTTCTTCCCTGAAATTGCTAATGAAATTGCCTTTGTGGCTGAAAACGGCGGTTGGGTTGTAAGCGAAGGCAAAGATGTTTTTAATGGCGAGCTGTCGAAGGATGCGTTTGCTACTGTGGTGGAACATTTACTGACGCGCCCAGAAGTGGAAATTATTGCCTGCGGAAAAAATAGCGCCTATACCCTCAAAAAATATGACGATGCCATGAAAACGGTGGCGGAAATGTATTATCACCGTCTGGAATACGTCGATAACTTTGATAATTTAGAAGATATCTTCTTTAAGTTTGGCCTGAATCTTTCCGATGAACTGATTCCACAAGTGCAAAAAGCATTACATGAGACCATCGGCGATATTATGGTGCCGGTCCACACCGGCAACGGCAGCATCGATCTGATTATCCCCGGCGTACATAAAGCGAATGGCCTGCGCCAACTTCAGAAATTATGGGGAATAGACGACAGCGAAGTGGTGGTCTTCGGCGATGGTGGTAACGATATTGAGATGCTGCGTCAGGCAGGCTTTAGTTTTGCGATGGAAAATGCCGGCAGCGCGGTCGTCGCAGCGGCAAAATACCGGGCAGGCTCCAATAATCATGAAGGTGTACTGGATGTGATCGATAAAGTTCTTAAACACGAAGCGCCTTTTGATCAATAAAAACGGTAGCACGCCCGGCAACACAAAGCCTGAATGAAGGCTGCATAATTCGCAGAAATTAACCCGCTGCATTATTTCAGGCGAAATGATTATGAGAAATTGTCTACTGTTGGGCGCGCTTTTAATGGGCTTTACTGGTGTGGCGATGGCGCAAAGTGTCACCGTCGATGTGCCGAGTGGATACAAAGTGGTTGTGGTCCCTGATTCAGTCAGCGTTCCACAAGCAGTCAGCGTCGCGACTGTGCCGCAAACCGTCTATGTGGCTCCTGCGCCAGCTCCGGCTTACCGCCCGCATCCGTATGTTCGCCATCTTGCCAGCGTAGGTGAAGGGATGGTTATCGAACACCAGATTGATGACCATCACCATTAATTTGAAAATGCCTGATTGCTTTGCGCAACCAGGCATTTTTTTACCCTTCGTGCGAATTACCCATCTGTTTATCTTTTAAAAAGATAACCATCAGCAGCAGCCACAAAATCCCGTTGGCAAGGTTGAAGAGATTAAACAGGCCGTTGCCCCCATTCAGCCAGGCATGTTTGCTGATTTCAATACCGACGGTAAAAATAAGCATTTGCAACATTCCCATCGCCGCAGAAACCGTACCTTTACTCATATCGCTGGCAAACAGGGTCAATCGCACCAATCCCGCATTCGCCAGGCCAATACCGAAAGCATAAATACTTAACCCGGCGGTCATCCACAAATACGCGTGCGATGAGATAACCGTTGCCGCAGCAGCGACCAACAGGCCAATCATAATCGGCCAGCCGCCCATAATAATCAACGAACGTACGGTGCGGCGCGAGGTCAGACGCGCTAGCAGCAAGTTACCCGCAATTAATGCCCCGAAAATAGGCACTTGCAGCAAGCCATATTCATAGCTACTCAACTGCTCGCCGGTAATGATGATAATCGGCGACTGGGCGATCCACGCCAGCAACGGCAGGCTAACAAAACCCAGCGCCAGTGCCCCTGCCACAAAGCGACCGTTCTTCAGCACCAGCTTATAGTCACGACCGAGTTCTTTCAGCGACAGTTTCTCGCCAATCCGCGTGGCGGTTTCAGGCATGGCTCGTTGCAGACCGAAAAAGGAGATCGCTGCCAATGAGGCAAACAAAACAAACATCCCTTCCCAGGGCAGCACATGGATCCACGCCGCGCCCACCAGCGGACCAAGTAGCGGAGCAATCAGCGCCACGTTCGCCATCAGCGCGGTGATCTTGATACAAACCGCCTCTTCGAAGGACTCCTGAATTGCGGCGTAACCCACAGCGCCAATGAAACAGAGGCTTATGCCCTGCAAGAAGCGCAACAGCGTGAATTGTTCAATGTTTTGCGCCAGTAATATCGCCAGACAAGTGATGATAAACCACACTACTCCCGCCAGCATCACCGGACGGCGACCAATACGATCTGACAGTGGTCCCAGCAGCCACTGTAAAAACATCCCGCCCGCCAGATACGCGGTCATCGAAGTAGGAACCCAATCAATGCCCGCCTGATATTGTTCCACCACGGCCAACATGCCGGGTTGAATCATATCGTTGCCGATATAGGTTGAAAATTCGTAAAGCACCAGACAGAGAGGGAAAAGTAACGCCTGACGTCCAAGCCTGGCACCGGAAGCTAATCTATTTTGCATGCAATTTCTTCGCCAATAATAATCGCGCAAAGTTTAATAAAAGCGCAGCTAACGAGAAAGCGAATTTTGTAGCTGAAACTACGGTTAAGCACATTCTTACATTATTGCGAGTATAGCTACGCTTTCTTTAAGTTTTATTTAACCTATGCTCGTTACAATCAGCCACCGTAAACAGGGCCGCTTGAGGGAAATAAGACGATGCCGCTTTACCCAGTTTAACCTGCACTTTATTCTCAACGACTTGCCTGTATTGGCTCCCTTTTAATCACTTTGCGTCGGGAAGTTATGCTGGAAAATTTGAATCTCTCTCTATTCTCTCTTATTAACGCGACGCCAGACTCGGCTCCGTGGATGATCTCGTTGGCGATTTATATTGCTAAAGATTTGATTACCGTGGTGCCGCTGCTGGCCGCAGTACTTTGGTTGTGGGGGCTTACAGCACAACGGCAACTGGTGATAAAAATCGCTATCGCGCTGGCGGTCAGCCTGTTTGTGTCCTGGACGATGGGGCATCTTTTTCCGCACGACCGACCCTTTGTCGAGAATATCGGCTATAACTTCCTGCATCATGCGGCGGATGACTCATTCCCGAGCGATCATGGTACGGTAATTTTCACCTTTGCACTGGCATTTTTATGCTGGCATCGCCTGTGGTCCGGTTCCCTTTTAATGGTACTGGCTGTTGTCATTGCCTGGTCGCGCGTTTATCTTGGCGTGCACTGGCCGCTGGATATGCTCGGTGGATTGCTGGCAGGTATGATTGGCTGCCTTAGCGCTCAGATTATCTGGCAAGCGATAGGGCATAAACTCTATCAACGTCTGCAATCGTGGTATCGCTTCTGTTTTGCATTACCGATCCGCAAAGGCTGGGTGCGTGACTGATCTCTGCTAAAAAGTGTAGTATTGAGCGGCTCGCTTCAATAACTATTCAGAGGGATTATGGAAACACGTCGCGAAGAGCGTATCGGGCAACTGCTGCAAGAATTAAAACGCAGCGATAAGTTACATCTTAAAGACGCCGCCGCCCTGCTTGGGGTTTCGGAGATGACGATTCGTCGCGATCTGAACAACCACAGTGCGCCCGTCGTTTTGCTCGGCGGCTATATTGTTCTGGAACCGCGCAGCGCCAGCCATTACCTGTTAAGCGATCAAAAATCCCGCCTGGTGGAAGAAAAACGCCGGGCGGCAAAACTGGCTGCGACGCTGGTAGAACCCGATCAGACCCTCTTTTTTGACTGTGGCACCACCACACCGTGGATTATTGAAGCGATTGATAATGAAATTCCTTTCACCGCCATTTGTTATTCGCTAAATACCTTTCTGGCACTGAAAGAGAAACCTCATTGCCGCGCGTTTCTTTGCGGTGGTGAATTTCACGCCAGCAACGCCATTTTCAAACCCATCGATTTTCAGCAAACGCTGAATAATTTTTGCCCGGATATCGCTTTTTATTCCGCGGCGGGGGTGCATGTCAGTAAGGGCGCTACCTGTTTTAATCTTGAAGAGTTGCCGGTAAAACACTGGGCCATGTCGATGGCGCAAAAGCATGTGCTGGTTGTCGACCACAGTAAATTTGGCAAGGTGCGTCCGGCACGCATGGGTGACCTGAAACGCTTTGATATTGTAGTGAGCGATTGTTGCCCGGAAGATGAGTATGTGAAGTACGCGCAGACGCAGCGTATTAAGTTGATGTATTAACAACGAATAACCGGATGACGTTTCGCGCCATCCGGTTATCAGAAGATTAAGAGAACCAGCTGCCGAACCACTGATGGAATTTCATCATCACGAAATCCCACATCCGACCAAAGAATCCGCCCTCTTCCACATTTTCCATCACGATCAGCGGACGCTGCTCAATGGATTTACCGTTAAGCTGGAAATCAATGGTGCCGACAACCTGACCTTTTTTCAGCGGTGCGGTGAGCTGTGGTTCCGTTAACGTGTAGCTCGCCTTCAGGTTTTTCAACTGCCCTCGCGGTATGGTCACTGATCCCGCTTCGCCTGCCCCGAGATTCACTTCGCTCTTATCACCAAACCAGACGCGCTGAGTCACAAAGGTGGCATCAGGTTTAATTGGCGTCACGGTTTCAAAGAAGCGGAAACCCCAGGTCAATAATTTCTCAGACTCATTAAAACGGATACGGTCAGTTTTCGCACCCAGTACTACGGAGATCAAACGCATATCGCCCTGGGTAGCCGAAGCAACCAGATTATATCCCGCGCCTGCCGTGGTTCCTGTCTTCATGCCATCAACATTCAGATTGCTGCTCCATAGCAGACGGTTACGGTTAGGCTGACGAATTTTGTTGAAGGTGAACTCTTTCTCTTTATGAATGGCGTACTCTTCTGGCACATCGTGGATCAATGCTTTACCCAGCAATGCCATATCGCGCGCGGTACTGAACTGCCCCGGCGCATCCAGACCGTGCACCGTCTGGAAGGTCGTGTTGGTCAGCCCCAGTTTTTTGGCATAACCATTCATCAAACCAATAAATGACTCCTGGCTCCCGGCAACGTAATCAGCCAGCGCAATACAGGCGTCATTACCGGACTGGATAATCACGCCTTTGTTCAAGTCTGCCACCGAAACCTGATCGCCTGGTTTGAGGAACATTACCGACGAACCACGCAGTGCCGGGTTTCCCGTCGCCCAGGCATCTTTACCGACCGTCACCATATCGGTGAGTTTAATCTTATCGGCCTTAAGCGCCTGCCCAACCACATAGCTGGTCATGATTTTAGTCAGGCTCGCGGGGTCCAGTTTCTCATCCGCATTGCCTTCTGCCAGCACTTTACCGCTGGCGTAATCCATTAAAATCCATGCACGCGCATCCACGCTCGGCGCTTCAACGGTTTGTTCCGCCGCGAATGCCGTTGGGGCAAAAAGGAATAAAAATGCAGAACCCACTGCAAGACCACGAAGGAGAGAGGAGTATTGCGTCATAAATGCCACCCGAGTATCCATTCAAAAAAAATACGTTATATCGCCGTATGATAAGTTCGGTGATTAATAACGCACACACAAACTTAAAGAAACCGTAAGTTGGTAAAGTTTTTAAAGTTTATGCAATATCCTGCCGCTTCGCTGCTTCTGCCGTCATTTTTTTGCCAGCTGTTGCTTAAAAGTTAACTTTACTTCACCATCAAAGTCCTGTTCAGCCTGTGGCTGCCTGTCGGAAAAGGGGTAAGTATGATTACGCTGTGGGGTCGGAATAATTCAACCAACGTAAAAAAAGTATTGCTGACGCTCGAAGAACTGGAACTACCTTATGAGCAAATTCTCGCGGGCCGTGAGTTTGGGGTAAACCACGATGCTGATTTTCTGGCGATGAACCCTAACGGGCTGGTGCCGTTGTTGCGTGACGACGAAAGTGATCTCATCCTTTGGGAATCAAACGCCATTGTCCGCTATCTGGCGGCACAGTATGGGCAAAACCGCCTGTGGATCGACTCACCGGCACGCCGCGCAGAAGCGGAAAAATGGATGGACTGGGCAAACCAGACGCTCAGCAATGCCCATCGCGGGATCCTGATGGGATTAGTCAGAACACCACCGGAAGAGCGCGATCAGGCCGCCATTGATGCCAGTTGTAAAGAGTGCGACGCCCTGTTTGCCCTGCTCGATGCGGAACTGGCAAAAGTAAAATGGTTCTCCGGCGACGAGTTTGGTGTGGGCGATATCGCTATCGCACCGTTCATCTACAATTTGTTTAACGTTGGCCTGACCTGGACACCGCGTCCAAATCTGCAACGCTGGTATCAGCAACTCACTGAACGCCCCGCAGTGCGCAAAGTGGTGATGATTCCCGTTAGCTAATTGCGTGGGCTAACTTTAAGTAATTCCCCACTGGACTCGTCGGTGAGAACGTATAAATAACCGTCTGGTCCAGTGCGAACATCACGAATTCGCTGCCCTCTGTCCGTTAAAATACGGCCATCTTCTGTCACTTTGTCGCCGTTGACGCTCATCACAATGACATCTTTATCTTTCAGCGCGCCAATAAATAATTTTTGCTGCCACTGGGGGAATTTATCGCTGTTATAGAAGGCCATGCCGCTCACGGCGGGCGAATCTTTCCAGTAAAAAACAGGTTGCTCGGTCCCGGCGACGATCTCCCCTTTCGCTTCCGGTATTTTAAAGCCTGAATAATTGATTCCCCAGGTTGCCAGCGGCCAGCCGTAGTTTTTGCCTTTTTGCGGGATATTAATTTCATCACCACCGCGTGGGCCATGTTCATTTAGCCACAGTGCATTACTCCACGGATTCATCGCCATTCCTTGCGGATTACGAATGCCATAAGACCAGATCTCGGCGCGCTCACCGGATCTCCTGGCAAAAGGATTATCATCCGGGATCTCGCCCTGGTCAGTAAGACGCACCAGTTTGCCCTGTAATTTGTCCAGATCCTGCGCCGTCGGGCGCTGATTGTTTTCGCCCAGAGCAATAAAAAGATAACCTTTACCGTCGAATACCAGCCGCCCGCCAAAATGGTTGCCGGTAGACAATTTTGGCATCTGGCGAAAAATGGTGCGGAAGTCGGTCACTTTTGAGAGATCATCACTTAAACGACCATACCCCACGGCAGTTCCGGCTTTGCCATCATCGCCAACTTCGGAATAGCTTAACCAGATGCGGCGCGACTGGGCAAAATCAGGTGCTAAAGCCACATCCATTAAGCCGCCCTGCCCGTGCGCCCAAACTTCCGGCACTCCGGAAAGCGGCGCAGATAATCCTTTTCCTGCTTGCCAGCGACGTAACTCACCGCCGCGCAGGGTGATTAACATGCCGTGATTATCGGGTAAAAAGGCCAGCGCCCAGGGGTGATCGAGTTTGTCTTGCAGTACTTCGACATTTACCGTTGCAGGAGCTGCCCAGAGAGCAGAAGAAAGACAGATAAGGGGCACAAGGAAAAAGGATTGTCTCTGCATAACGCCTCCGGATTGACTCTGGCTTAAAGCGTAGTCAGTGGAGGAGATAACAAATTCATTTTTACAAAAACTTAAACATGAAGGGGGAGACGCTTTCTCCCCCTTAGTTTTCAGGCCTTCTCAAGCATGGCGTGCTTCTGCAGGCTCTGGATACTCAGCGTTAAGCTCATCAGACAATTTTCAAGCTTATCGGCGTTGACGGTAATAACAGTCGGGCAATCATGGTGCCCACTCATCAAACATACTGCGGCTGTCGCTAATGCTTCTTCAGCATGATGAAGAGCACTCCACTCTTCCTGATCCAGATGAAGATTCAACCGCAGCGATTTATCGTGCAGTTCGCGATTCAGTTTAAAAAAGTTATCTCGTAGATGATTGCTTTCGCTGACGGACATGTATCCTTTTGCCTTCCTCAGTTGCACGTATGCAGCGAGGTCAACGCGTGCGTCGATCAACCGGTTCAGCAGATCGATTCGCTGTCTGTCAACGAACATACTTCGATCCTCCTCTTTCCAGCCTTGTTGCAATTAAATAGTATGGCTATTTTTTGAGCAAAATGCTGTCCAGGATCAATTCTTCACGCCGAATTAACAAAATTTACATTTCCTTCGCCTCCGCCAGCGAATGAGATTGCGATACAAATTTTATCCAGAACTCTGTAGAATCCCTGCCCTGACCTTTCCTGTAACTGAATATTTTTTAAGCTATGAGCAAAGTAACTCCCCAGCCGAAAATCGGCTTTGTTTCCCTTGGCTGTCCGAAAAACCTTGTCGATTCAGAGCGTATTCTCACCGAACTACGCACCGAAGGTTATGACGTGGTACCGAGCTATGACGATGCGGACATGGTGATCGTCAATACCTGCGGCTTTATTGACAGCGCGGTACAAGAATCACTGGAAGCCATTGGCGAAGCGTTGAATGAAAACGGCAAGGTAATTGTGACCGGTTGTCTGGGGGCGAAAGAAGATCAGATCCGCGAAGTCCACCCGAAAGTGCTGGAAATCACCGGGCCTCATAGCTATGAGCAGGTTCTGGAGCACGTTCATCACTACGTGCCAAAACCGAAACACAACCCGTTCCTGAGCCTGGTGCCAGAACAAGGTGTGAAACTGACGCCGCGTCATTATGCCTATCTGAAAATTTCTGAAGGCTGTAACCACCGCTGCACCTTCTGCATTATTCCGTCTATGCGCGGCGATCTGGTGAGCCGTCCGATTGGCGAAGTGTTAAGTGAAGCGAAACGACTGGTTGATGCGGGCGTTAAAGAGATTCTGGTGATCTCGCAGGATACTTCCGCCTATGGCGTCGATGTTAAACATCGTACTGGCTTCCACAACGGCGAGCCGGTAAAAACCAGCATGGTCAGCCTGTGTGAACAGTTATCGAAACTGGGGATCTGGACACGTCTGCACTACGTTTACCCTTATCCACACGTGGACGACGTCATCCCACTGATGGCGGAAGGCAAAATCCTGCCGTATCTGGATATCCCGTTGCAACACGCCAGCCCGCGCATTCTCAAACTGATGAAGCGTCCGGGTTCTGTAGATCGCCAACTGGCGCGCATCAAACAGTGGCGCGAAATCTGCCCGGAACTGACCCTGCGCTCAACCTTTATTGTCGGCTTCCCTGGCGAGACGGAAGAAGATTTCCAGATGCTACTCGATTTCCTGAAAGAAGCACGTCTGGATCGCGTTGGCTGCTTTAAATACAGCCCGGTTGAAGGCGCAGACGCCAATGCCCTGCCTGACCAGGTTCCGGAAGAAGTGAAAGAAGAACGCTGGAACCGTTTCATGCAGCTGCAGCAGCAGATTTCCGCCGAGCGCCTGCAAGAGAAAGTGGGCCGTGAAATTCTGGTGATTATCGACGAAGTGGACGAAGAAGGCGCGATTGGTCGCAGCATGGCAGATGCACCAGAAATCGACGGCGCGGTTTATCTCAATGGTGAAACTAACGTTAAGCCGGGTGATATCCTGCGAGTGAAAGTCGAGCACGCCGATGAGTACGATTTGTGGGGTAGCCGGGTTTAATTAATTCAGGCAGGGCAACATCATTTGCCCTGCCTGCTAATAATGATTACTGCCAGCTAATCTGCGCCCTGCCGTTTTTCTTACTCTTATACAGCCGCTCATCCGCCAGCATTTTCAAGCGTTCGACGGTAGTACATTCATTTGAATGCGCTACACCGATACTGGTGCTTAAATTAATGCTTCCCACCTGGAAATGAACGATTTCTTTTAGAATCGATAGCAACTCTTCCAGCGTGCCGCCAGTATAAATCACCGCAAATTCGTCACCTCCGAAGCGGTAGACTTTACCTTTATCTACCGGGATCTGTGATTTAAGGATTTTCACCACTTTCATCAACACTTCATCGCCCAGCAAATGACCGAAGGTGTCGTTAATGTTTTTGAATTTATCGACATCAAAAAGACACAGATAGCCGCCTTTTTCCGGGAGGGCTTTTAAATCTTCATCAAAGGATTTTCTGCCCATTGCTTTGGTCAGGTCGTCCAGAAACGCCGAGTTATACATACTGTAGAGTTTTTTGACATCGGCAGCCGAGAAGAAAAGCCCACCGTCCAGGACGCGTTCAAAATGGTTATTAATAATGGCTTCTTTCTCCACAATGCCACGATTAATCACTCTGCGTACCAGATAAAGGCAGCTAGCACCCGATATCACTGCCACCAATGCAGCAAAGAAAATAATCAACGTACATACCTGAAAATAAACGTCTTTTTTATACGAAAATACGTACAATCCGGTCGGCAAATAGGCGAAGTGCTCCATTGCTTCCGAAACGGTGAAGATGGCGTTTTTAGCGTTATATTCATCACCGGTCACCGATTTACCGTTCTTGAACAGGGAGAACATCAGGTTCTCGCTATCCATCGCCAGCGATTTTGACAGTAACGAAAAACGCTCCAGACCAAGCAAAAATATCAGACTGCGATTGTAAGTTACCGGATAGAGGTAATAGACGAAGGTTTTACCGTCAAAAGAGATAAACCCTGTATTTTTGACATGTCGATACTTAACAACCTGCATAATATCTGCACAATAATTTTTCTCGAACTCCTTTACCTGAATACATTCGTCACTGGAAATCAGATAAGGACCGACATCGTACAAATAAGAGGGTGAAACCGAGTCGGCGTAAGCTGTGCGCAAGCCAACCAACAGCTGTTCCTCCGTGGGATTTAGCGTGTTGATGAGATCAATTGCCACGCTACGCCGATATTCAGCAATATTTGCCACCGCAAAAGCAGTATCAATAACGGACTGTTTCAGGCCATACACCCGTTCCTTTACCATTTGAGTGTAGATCCCGCAGGCAACTGCTGAAATCATGATAAAAATCAGCAGACTGACTGTAAGTACGAACTTATTGATTCTGGACATACGTAAACTACTCTTTTACTAATTTTCCACTTTTATCCCAGGCGGAGAACGGCATGGGTTTCTGGTACAGATACCCCTGAGCCTGAACACATCCTAATTTGATTAATTCGCGCGCAACGTCTTCGCTCTCTACGCCTTCCGCAATCACCGGGATCCGGTTATAGCGTGCCAGATCGAAAATAATGCGCACAATTTTCCCCGCAGTACCGAAAATATCGCCGGTAAATTGCGAGTCCACTTTTATACTGTCTGGATTAATTTCATAAAAACGTTTCAGGTTTGACAAACCGGTGCCAAAGTCATCAATCGATATCCGTACCCCTTGTTTACGCAGTTGTTCAATATTGAGATAAAAATGTTCATTAATTCGCTCGATCACAGTTTCAGTGATCTCAACACAGAGGCTGTTCGCCTTCAGGCCATTTTCTTTCATGATGGTGGTAAAACGCTCATGAAAGTGTGGTTCGTTTAACTGCCAGGGCGAAACATTAATATGCAGTAAGAAACCGTCCTTCAGCGACGCACGCTGACTAAAATGTCTGAATTCACCCATCGCGGTTTTAATAATTTGATAACCCAGCTCATTGATAAACCCGATATCTTCAGCAATGGTAATGAACTTCAGCGGTGAAATGATCCCCCGCTCCGCAGACACCCAACGGCACAACGCCTCCGCGCCCAGAATGGCGCGGGTGTTAATATCAACAATCGGTTGATAGACCAGGAATAGTTCGCCAATTTCCATGGCATGGCGAATATTACGCGCAATCCAGATATTCTCTTCTATTTCGTTGAGTTTCGCGTCATCACAGAAAATAAACTCTGAGAACATATGGTCACGGATACTGGAAATCGCCAGTTTCAGTTTTTCTGCGTAACTCCAGGCGTTTTCTCCCTTCAACGGTTCACAAATGGCAGACTTATGGATGCGCAGATTGCGGTAGCCAAAGCTGCTGTCAAAATCGTTTATCATCGCTATTTTACGGGTAAATGTCTGTACATTTTCCCGGCACAGAAGTAAATAGAGATCGGCATTGAATGTCACGATATCGCAGCATTGCGCATATTTCTCGGCAATTCGCTGACACAATTTCCTGACGATTTTATTGCGTTCATCAACACCAAACACCGCTTCCACGGCTTCCAGACCACACAGTTTGATGATCCCCACAGCCAGATACTGATTATTGTTTGACTCAATAATCGCCATATTTTTAATAAAACCGCTTTCCTGATCGTAAGAGATCAGTGAGAGCAATTTATTTGACCGTTCAATTTCGGCATCTTTCATTTCCGCGATCGAATTTTTGATGCTGATAATCTCTTTCGCATCGCCTTCGCGAATTTTCAGAGCCTCGATTTGATCCGTTGAGTCGGGCAAAAATGCCAGCGTATTAACCAGCTCGGTCATTTCAGAAAATTGCCGACGGAACACACGAGTGGTCATTAAATAAACCACCAGCAATACGATAATAATGAAAGCAAACGGCAGATAAAAAAGTTTATCTGATGCGTTCAATAAATTACCGCCAGGATAATAAAAATAGATTTCGAATAATGCGTTGTTTGGCACCGCTGATGTTTTTTCGATATATTCAGTATCGACAGAATCAATAATATTATAATTGCCTTCGCTATTATAAATAATCAGTTTTTCACGAGCGAGTTGATTCTTGGCAATGATCTCATGGCCTTGTTTCAAAAATAGAACTTCATCATTAGCGCTGATTTGATCAAGATACTCGTTCAGATATCGCCAGTTTAAATCGACATGAATTTTATCCACCACTAACAAATCGTGATCTTTGCCGTTGATGCGTAGCGTAAAAGAGATACATTTTTTACCCGGACGATCAAAGCAATTGTATGCCGGATTCCAGCTGTTGTTAGAGTCATCTGAAGCCACAGACCACGGTCGTTTCGATGGGTTAAAATCGGCAAAAATAACCCGCCCTGACTCGTCGACAAGCGGTCCATTTACTTGTTCCTGATGATAAACAGCGATTTTATCATTTGCCCTCCGCGAAAAGAGATAATATTTATTATCATCAAGTACCAGTCCCACCGAGTCTAAAAATGGCATCATTTCCATTTTAAGGATCACAGCGCGTTGAATCTCCTCTGTATTTTTTAATAAATACAGTGAGTCCTTTAATGTCAGGGCCGAACGTTCAATATCTTTAAAGAAATAGCCAACGTTTTTCTGAATAAGTTCAAAGCGGCTATCGGCACGTTTTACCGCGCGTTCCGATACCAGTTGATAGTTAATGATGAAAAAAAGACCAATAAATGACAGCGCTGCCAATAAAAATAAAATTATCAACCTTATTTTTATCTTTTCGTATAAACTCAGCATGTTAATACATTTAACAAAATAACTATCTGAACGCCGTGCCGCTGCAAAAACAGTCCCTTGCTGCGGCTTTTTAACCAAATTACCCGATTCTACAAAATCAGCAGAAAGTTACAACACTTGCTTAGGGCAATAATTTCCTGTGAGGTGATTACCCTTTCAAGCAATATTCAAACGTAACTATCCTTTAATTTTCGGATCCAGCGCATCGCGTAAACCATCACCCAACAAATTGAACGCCAGTACGGTCAGAAAAATAGCCAGGGCCGGAAAAACAGCGACATGCGGCGCGATAACCATATCCGCTCGTGCCTCATTGAGCATTGCTCCCCACTCTGGTGTCGGCGGCTGCGCACCGAGGCCGAGAAATGACAGGCTGGCGGCAGAGATAATCGAGGTGCCGATGCGCATGGTGAAAAACACCACGATAGAAGAGACGGTCCCAGGCAGAATATGACGCAATAAAATGGTCATATCGCTGGCACCAATACTGCGTGCTGACTCAATAAAGGTTTGCTGTTTCAACACCAGCGTATTGCCGCGCACCAGTCGGGCAAACGCGGGGATGGAAAAAATGGCAACGGCGATAATCACGTTAGCGATGCCGCTTCCCAACACCGCAACAACAGCGATGGCCAGCAAAATACCCGGGAAGGCAAACAGCACATCGCAAATGCGCATGATCAGCCGATCCCACCAGCCTTCATAATATCCCGCCAGCAAGCCCAGCAACGTCCCGATCGCCGCACCGATAAACACGGCAAACACGCCCGCCGCCAGCGAGATTTGCGCACCAACCAGGACACGGCTGAAAATGTCGCGTCCCAGTGAATCGACGCCAAACCAGTGCTGCAAAGAAGGTCCGTTATTCAGATTGTCATAATCGAAAAAATTTTCGGCGTCATAGGGGGCGATCCAGCGTGCAAAAATGGCCACCACAATCAATAAAATGACGAATAATGCGGCGGCCATCGCCATATGCTGATGGCGAAATCGTCGCCAGAATTCATGCCACGGTGTGCGTACCTGGTCAGGTTTAACCAATGGCATGGCGTTTAACACCGCCTGACGTCGCCAGTTAAATATTCGCATCCTTACTTGTACCTGATAGCCGGGTTAATGGCGGCATAAAGCACATCCACCACTAAGTTGATAAGAATAAATTCCAGCGAGAAAAGCAGAATTTCCGCCTGAATCACCGGGTAATCGCGCATTTCTACGGAGTCGACGAGTAAGCGTCCAAGTCCGGGCCAGTTGAAGACTTTCTCCACCACAATGGAACCACCGAGTAAAAAGCCAAACTGTAAGCCCATCATGGTCACTACCGGGATCATCGCATTGCGTAACCCGTGTTTGAGGATGACCCAGGTTTCGCTCACCCCTTTCGCCCTCGCGGTACGCATATAATCTTCGCTTAAAACGTCGACAAACGATGCGCGGGTAAAGCGCGCCATCACGGCTGCCACTGCCGCGCCGAGCGTCAGGGAGGGTAAAATGTAGTGCTGCCAACTGTCTGCACCTACGGTGGGTAACCAGCCAAGTTCAACTGAGAAAACCTGAATCAACAGTATTCCTAACGCAAATGCCGGGAATGAAATCCCTGATACCGCGATAGTCATACTTAATCGATCCGGCCAACGGTTACGCCAGACAGCGGCGATAATACCAGCCCCCATGCCGAACAGCACCGCCCAGGTCATACTGGTAATAGTCAACCATAGAGTAGGCATGAAGCGGCTGGCAATCTCATCGGCAACGGGACGACGCGACACCATCGACAGGCCAAAATCCCCCTGCACAGCATTGCTGATATAGTGCCAGAACTGGTGATACATCGGCTGATCCAACCCCAGCTGCTGACGCACCAGTTCTATAACCTGCGCATCAGCTTCGGGCCCGGCAATCAATCGCGCCGGATCGCCGGGCAGCATATGGACAAATAAAAACACCAGCACCGAGACGATAAACAGCGTCGGAATCAACCCCAGTAAGCGTTTGATAACGTAATTAAGCATTCCACTCCCTGCGTTGCTTATTGCAAATCCGCGTCTTCAAAGCTGAAACCGGTGTCTGGCATGATCCAAAAACCGGTCAGGTTTTTACTGTGTGCCGACACCAGTTTTTCTACCACCAGCGGGATCCACGGCGACTCTTGCCAGATGATATCCTGCACCGCCTTATATAAACGGGTCTTTTCTGCCGGATCATTAGTTTTCAGTGCCTGAGCCAGGAAGTCATCCACCTGTTTATTGCTGTAAAACGCGGTATTAAACAGCGTCGGTGGCCAGTTCTGCGAGGCAAACAGCGGCGATAGTGCCCAGTCAGCTTCGCCGGTTGAAGCCGACCAGCCAGTGT
This sequence comes from Escherichia sp. MOD1-EC5189, assembly GCF_002966045.1. Classification (NCBI taxonomy): domain Bacteria; kingdom Pseudomonadati; phylum Pseudomonadota; class Gammaproteobacteria; order Enterobacterales; family Enterobacteriaceae; genus Escherichia; species Escherichia sp. MOD1-EC5189. The sequence continues at coordinate 47,047 of NZ_PTRX01000013.1, forward strand.
AGAACATCCGCACGCCGCTCTCTTTTTGCCCTTTACCTTCAACTTCTGCCGCCCGCTGTCCGGCATCCATCGCAGTCACCTGGGCTTTAATCCCGACCTGCGCTAACTGCTGCTGGGTAAATTGCAGCACTTTCTGCGCGGTGCTGTGGTTATGTGACGACCACAGCGTGGTGCTGAAACCGTTGGGATATCCCGCCTCTTTCAGTAATTCGCGCGCTTTCACTGGATCGTAAGGCCACGGTTGATAACTTTGCGCGTAGGCGATACTCGGCGGTACCACACCAGTAGCTGGCGTTGCATAGCCCGCGAAGGCTACTTTCACCAGCGCCGGGCGGTTAATGGCGTAATTCAGCGCCTCACGGACCTTCGGGTTATCGAACGGCTTTTGCGTCACGTTCATACTGATATAACGCTGCATAATTGACGGACTGGCCATCAACTCGATATTTTTGTTTTTCTCCAGCAGTGCGGCCTGCTCGTAGGGAATGGGGAAAGCAAACTGCGCTTCACCGGTTTGCAGCATTGCCGCGCGGGTGTTGTTATCCGCCACCGGACGCCAGGTTATGCTGTCCAGTTTGGGCAATCCTGGCTGCCAGTAACCCGCGAATTTTTTCACTTTCACAAAATCGGTCTGATTCCAGGTATCCAGTTCATACGGCCCGGTTCCCACCGGATGAAAACCAATCTCCTTGCCATATTTTTCCAGCGCTGCCGGTGAAATCATCGCGGTCGCCGGATGGGCAAGAATATTAATAAACGCTGAAAACGGCTGTTTGAGGGTAATCTTTACCGTTGTCGGATCGATCGCTTCCGTTTTGGCAATATTCTTATACAGGTTATAGCGTTTAAGATGATTCGCCGGATCGCTGGCCCGGTCCAGATTCGCTTTTACCGCCGCTGCGTTGAAATCGGTGCCATCCTGGAATTTAATTCCTTCCCGCAGTTTCACGGTGTAAGTAAGGCCGTCATCGGAAACGGTATAACTCTCCGCCAGCACATTTTTCAGTTTCATCTCTTTATCGAGACCGAACAGCCCCTGGTAAAACGATTTCGCTACGGCCTGAGATAACGTGTCATTCGCGTCATATGGATCGAGCGTGGTGAAGTTCGATCCTACCGCCACCACCACATCTTTGGCAGCGAATGCACAAGATGCCATCAACGCTGTCGCAATGCCCAGCGCCACTAACCCACTACGGTGTACAGCTCTTGCCATTTTATTCTCCGCCTGAATGTTATCTACGCATGAATGCGTATTCTGATGTTGGTTGTGCGACGTAATGCCCCGGCCCGACGCATTGCAACGAGACGGCTGCAACCTCTTCGCCACGCAGATGAATATTGCTGGGAAGATCGTCCGACAGCAGTACACGCTGCGGTCGTTGTCGGGACGGTTCAGCGACCGGAACTGCCGCCAGTAATTTACGCGTATAAGGATGCTGCGGGTTTTCAAAGACCGCGCGCCGTGGACCAATTTCAACAATTTGTCCGAGATACATCACCGCCACACGATGACTAATCCGCTCTACCACGGCCATATCGTGGGAGATAAACAGATACGCAATGCCGAAATCACGCTGGAGATCGAGCAACAAGTTGATAATCTGCCCGCGAATAGATACATCCAGCGCCGAGACGGCTTCGTCGGCAATGATCACTTTTGGATTCAATGCCAACGCGCGAGCAATGCAGATGCGCTGGCGCTGACCGCCGGAAAACTCATGCGGGTAACGCCAGGCATGTTCAGGTAACAGGCCCACGCGCTCTAGCAACCACGCAACGCGTGCAGCCGCTTCTTTACCTGGCAATAAACCGTGTACGCGCAGCGGTTCGATAATCGAATCACCGATGGTCTGACGTGGGTCCAGCGAAGCGTAAGGGTCCTGAAAAATAAACTGAATATCGCGACGCAATGCCTGAAGTTTGCCGGGTGACAAAGTATCGATTCGCTGACCGTTAAAGATAATTTCGCCGCCCTGCGATTCGACCAGGCGCAGCAACGCCCGCCCGGTAGTGGATTTACCGCTGCCAGACTCGCCCACCAGCGATAGCGTTTCGCCAGGCCAGAGATCAAAACTGACTTTCTCAACGGCATGCACTTCCCGCGTTACGCGATTCAACAAACCACTGCGCAAAGGGAAACGGGTAACCAGATTACGCACCCGTAAAACAGGTTCGCCATCCACCACCGTCTTCTGCTCGAGGGGTGGTTCCTGTTTCACTGGATGTTCAAGCGATATGAGCGGGAAACGTCGGGGATAATCTCCCCCTTTCATCGCACCAAGCTGCGGGACAGCAGCTAACAGCGCACGGGTGTAAGGATGTTGTGGTGCATGAAAAATCTGTTTGACGCTACCCGTTTCCACCGCCTCGCCCTGATACATCACCAGTACCCGATCGGCAATCTCTGCCACCACACCCATATCGTGAGTGATAAAGATAACGCCCATCGACATCTCTTTTTGCAATACTTTGATTAATTGCAGGATCTGCGCCTGAATAGTGACATCCAGCGCGGTGGTTGGCTCATCGGCAATCAGCACCGCCGGGCGGCATGACAGTGCCATCGCAATCATCACTCGCTGGCGCATCCCGCCAGAGAGTTGATGCGGATAACGTGAAAGAATGGTTTGTGCCTCCGGAATGCGTACCTGATCCAGCATCCGCTTCGCCTCGACCATTGCTTCTTCACGACTGGCGTTTTGATGCAGACGAATTGATTCGGCAATCTGTTCACCCACAGTAAATACCGGGTTCAGCGATGTCATCGGCTCCTGAAATATCATTGCCATATCCGCACCGCGCACATGGCGCATTTGTGCAGCGCTCTGCTCGCTAAGTTCAATCACTTCGCGAGTGCGCCGCCGCAACAGCATTTGATCGCACTGCACTAAACCGCCCGCCTGTTCCAACAGGCGCATCAGTGCCAGCGCAGTCACTGACTTACCAGAGCCGGATTCGCCAACAATTGCCAGCGTCTCACCGCGTTGCAGGCTAAAAGAGAGATTGCGGACCGCAGCTATTTTCTGCTGCTCCTGCATAAAGGCAATATTCAGATTTTCAACCGCCAGCACATCACCGGCATCAAGTTCATCACTGTGTGGCAACGGTGTCCCCTTTTTCACGGTAGATACCGGTGGTTGGCGTATCGCCTGCGTAGCCCCAGGCGCGATACATTCCTTCGGTGTTAAACGGTAGCGCGACGTTACCTTCATGGTCGATAGCGATTAAGCCACCGCTACCGCCAAGCGCAGGGAGTTTTTCCATTACTACCCGCTCGCAGGCTTCCGCGAGACTTAATCCGCCGTAATCCATTAACGCGGCGATGTCATATGCCGCCAGCGCGCGGATGAAGACTTCGCCCGTGCCGGTACATGAAACCGCCACACTGGCGTTATTGGCGTAGCATCCGGCACCCACTAAGGGACTATCGCCAACTCGTCCGGGTAATTTATTGGTCATTCCGCCCGTGGACGTGGCTGCCGCCAGATTGCCGTCTAAATCCAACGCCACGGCCCCCACGGTGCCCATTTTCTGTTTTTCATCCAGTGGCGCACCGCTATGGTCGAGGACCATTGCCCCTTCCTCGCGCGCTGCCAGGAGTTGTTCATAGCGCAAAGGCGTGGAGAAAATCTCCGGCGAGACGCGCTCCATGCCATGAGCAAATGCAAAATTTTCTGCCCCTTCGCCAATCATCATCACATGCGGGCTTTGCTCCATCACCAGCCGGGCGGCAAGAACCGGATTACGCAGATGACTCACGCCCGCCACCGCACCGGCTTTCAGGGTGTTACCATCCATCACACAGGCGTCGAGTTCATGCGTTTCATCTCGCGTAAAGACTGCGCCAATTCCGGCGTTAAACAGTGGACACTCTTCCAGCAGACGCACCGCTTCCGTCACCACATCCAGCGCACTTTCGCCCGCTTCCAGCATTTTCTGCCCGGTTTCAACAATGGCAGACAGCGCCTCGATGTAGCGTAATTCCTGTTGCAGACTCATCTGCGCGCGGCTAATTGCACCTGCGCCGCCATGAATTGCAATGACTGCTTTGCCCATAGTATTCGTCCATTAAGGGTGGCTCGCCACTTTTGCTATAAATATCAGAATTTTTATGAATTACTCATTCAATTTTTGAATATAGAAAGATGGATATGGCATGTAAAGGCAGGAGCCAGCGCTACGCCCGAGGTGGCATACAGTCTGTGGCGTTTTTCTGACATAATAGGCAAATTCGATTTTGCCTCCGCAGGAGTGTTTTCATGGAATTTACCACCGGATTGATGTCGCTCGACACCGCGCTTAATGAGATGCTTTCTCGCGTTACCCCACTGACCGCCCAGGAAACGCTGCCACTGGTACAGTGTTTTGGTCGTATTCTGGCGAGCGATGTCGTTTCGCCACTGGATGTCCCGGGGTTTGATAACTCCGCTATGGACGGCTACGCGGTGCGTTTAGCCGATATTGCCTCCGGTCAACCGCTGCCCGTTGCCGGTAAATCCTTTGCCGGTCAGCCGTATCATGGTGAATGGCCTGCGGGCACCTGCATTCGTATTATGACCGGCGCACCGGTACCGGAAGGCTGTGAAGCTGTGGTCATGCAGGAACAGACCGAACAGACTGACGCTGGCGTGCGTTTTACTGCTGAAGTGCGTAGCGGGCAAAATATTCGCCGTCGCGGTGAAGATATCTCTGCGGGTGCGGTTGTTTTCCCAGCGGGAACACGCCTGACTACCGCAGAGCTGCCAGTAATTGCTTCACTGGGGATTGCCGAAGTTCCGGTGATTCGTAAAGTGCGTGTAGCGCTGTTTTCTACCGGTGATGAACTCCAGTTGCCAGGCCAGCCGCTGGGCGACGGCCAAATCTACGATACCAACCGTCTCGCCGTGCACCTGATGTTAGAACAGCTGGGTTGCGAGGTAATCAACTTAGGGATTATCCGCGACGATCCACACGCCCTGCGCGCCGCATTTATTGAAGCTGATAGCCAGGCAGATGTGGTGATCAGTTCCGGCGGTGTATCGGTTGGTGAAGCGGATTACACCAAAACCATTCTCGAAGAGCTGGGTGAAATCGCCTTCTGGAAGCTGGCGATTAAACCGGGTAAACCGTTCGCGTTCGGTAAACTCAGCAATAGCTGGTTCTGCGGCCTGCCGGGTAATCCGGTTTCAGCAACGCTGACCTTCTATCAACTGGTACAGCCGTTACTGGCAAAATTGAGCGGCAACACCGCCAGCGGCCTGCCAGCGCGTCAGCGCGTACGCACGGCTTCTCGCCTCAAGAAAACGCCTGGTCGCCTTGATTTCCAACGTGGTGTGCTGCAACGCAATGCTGACGGTGAACTGGAAGTCACCACCACCGGGCATCAGGGCTCACATATATTTAGCTCTTTTAGCCTCGGCAACTGCTTTATCGTACTGGAACGCGAGCGCGGCAATGTAGAAGCGGGCGAATGGGTGGAAGTAGAACCGTTTAACGCGTTATTCGGAGGCCTGTAATGGCGGAACTCAGCGATCAGGAGATGCTGCGCTACAACCGGCAAATCATTCTGCGCGGTTTTGATTTTGACGGTCAGGAGGCGCTAAAAGATTCTCGTGTGCTGATCGTCGGCCTCGGTGGACTCGGCTGTGCAGCTTCGCAGTATCTGGCAAGCTCCGGTGTCGGCAACCTGACGCTGCTCGACTTCGACACGGTTTCGCTCTCGAATCTGCAACGCCAGACTCTGCACAGTGATGCCACGGTCGGGCAACCGAAGGTGGAATCCGCCCGAGACGCACTGGCGCGGATCAATCCACATATCGCGATTACGCCGGTAAATGCGTTGCTTGATGACGTGGAGCTTGCTGCATTGATCGCTGAACACAATCTGGTGCTCGACTGCACGGATAACGTTGCGGTACGTAATCAATTGAACGCTGGCTGTTTTGCCGCAAAGGTGCCGCTGGTTTCCGGGGCGGCAATTCGTATGGAAGGGCAAATCACGGTCTTCACTTATCAGGACGGCGAACCTTGCTACCGCTGCCTTAGCCGTTTGTTTGGTGAGAACGCGCTAACCTGCGTGGAAGCGGGCGTAATGGCGCCGTTGATTGGGGTGATTGGTTCGTTGCAGGCAATGGAAGCGATCAAACTGCTGGCAGGTTATGGCAAGCCTGCCAGCGGCAAAATCGTCATGTACGATGCGATGACCTGTCAGTTCCGTGAAATGAAACTGATGCGTAATCCGGGGTGTGAGGTGTGCGGGCAGTAATTGCCAGCCCCAGGCCTGATAAGTCGCGACAAGCGTCGCATCAGGCATTTGCTCCAGACGCCAGATGCGGCGTGAACGCCTTATCTGGCCTACGGTTCGGGCGCAGATTTCCAGGCGCGGCAAGCATCGGTGCACTCCGCCACGTCATCAGCAATTTATGAGGATGCAGAACGTCCTGTTAAATCGACGTTCTGCCAAAAGCCCCCTGCCAGTCCTGCTCAAACTTCGCCACGGCGGCATCAACTGCCGGATAGCTAATCATCTGCTGCGCCACATCCAGTGGCAGAGTAATTGATTCACATCCTGCCAGTAAGCAGTCCAGCGCCTGACGCGGGGTTTTGAAACTTGCGGCTAACACTTTCGCCTGCGGCGCATGCATTTTCAATAACTGGTGCAAATCGGTCACAGTTTGAATACCACTACCGCCCTGAGCATCAATTCGGTTGACGTAAGGCGCAACGTACTCCGCACCTGCCAGCGCCGACAGCAGCCCTTGTGCCGCGCCATATACCGCGGTTCCCAGCGTCGGAATCCCTTCCGCTTTTAACATTTTAATGGCTGCCAGGCCCTCAGCGGTCACCGGGATTTTCACCACGATATCCGCAATGATAGAACGCAGTTTACATGCATCATTCACCATCCCTTCGGCAGTGGTAGCCATTACCTGGGCAAACAGACGCCCCTGACCGCCCATCGCTTCGTGAAGCTCCGGAAGTACCACCTCCAGCGGTTTTTTACCCGCGGCGATAATACTTGGGTTAGTGGTCACACCCGCCAGCGGAAAAATACGTGACAGCGCCTTCACCGCAACAACGTCTGAAGTATCCAGATACAGTTCCATACCATCCTCAAAATGTACTTTTTGTCTGAATGTAGACTATCACGGGAAAACTCTCTGAACAGTTGACGCACATCAATCAAACTTTCATTCGAAAGTATTTTAATGTTTGAACGAAACAGAGAGGCAACTATGATTTTCAATATTCAGCGCTACTCGACCCATGACGGCCCCGGTATCCGCACGGTCGTTTTTCTTAAAGGCTGTTCACTGGGCTGCCGCTGGTGTCAGAACCCAGAAAGCCGCGCCCGCACGCAGGATCTGCTGTATGACGCACGTCTGTGTCTGGAAGGCTGCGAGCTGTGCGCTAAGACCGCGCCGGAAGCGATTGAGCGCGCGCTGAATGGTTTGCTTATTCATCGGGAAAAGTTAACCCCGGAGCATCTGACGGCGTTAACCGACTGCTGCCCGACACAGGCGTTAACCGTGTGTGGTGAAGTGAAAAGCGTTGAGGAGATCATGGCGACCGTTCTGCGCGACAAACCGTTTTACGATCGCAGCGGCGGCGGCTTAACGCTTTCCGGTGGTGAGCCGTTTATGCAGCCGGAAATGGCGATGGGGCTACTGCAAACCAGCCAGGAAGCCGGTATTCATACTGCGGTAGAAACCTGTCTGCATGTGCCGTGGAAATACATCGCCCCTTCTCTGCCGTATATCGATCTGTTTCTTGCCGATTTAAAACACGTTGCCGACGTGCCGTTTAAACAGTGGACCGACGGTAACGCCGCCAGAGTGCTGGATAACCTGAAAAAACTCGCAGCGGCGGGGAAAAAAATCATCATCCGCGTGCCGTTGATTCAGGGCTTTAATGCCGATGAAACCTCTGTGAAAGCCATTACCGATTTTGCCGCCGACGAGCTGCACGTCGGCGAAATTCATTTCCTGCCCTACCACACGCTGGGCATTAACAAATATCACTTACTTAATCTGCCCTATGACGCCCCGGAAAAACCGCTTGATGCGCCAGAACTGCTCGACTTTGCCCTGCAGTATGCCTGCCAGAAAGGGTTAACCGCGACCTTACGAGGATAACAACCATGACCACACTGAAACTGGACACGCTCAGCGACCGCATTAAAGCGCACAAAAATGCGCTGGTGAATATTGTGAAACCGCCGGTCTGTACCGAGCGCGCGCAGCACTATACCGAGATGTATCAACAACATCTCGATAAGCCGATCCCGGTACGTCGCGCTCTGGCGCTGGCCCATCACCTGGCGAATCGCACTATTTGGATCAAGCACGATGAGTTGATCATCGGCAACCAGGCAAGCGAAGTTCGCGCCGCGCCGATCTTCCCGGAATATACCGTCTCCTGGATCGAAAAAGAGATTGATGATCTGGCGGATCGTCCGGGTGCAGGTTTTGCGGTGAGCGAAGAGAACAAACGCGTTCTGCATGAAGTGTGCCCTTGGTGGCGCGGTCAGACGGTACAGGATCGCTGCTATGGCATGTTTACCGATGAGCAAAAAGGCCTGCTGGCGACCGGTATCATTAAAGCGGAAGGTAATATGACCTCCGGCGATGCGCACCTGGCGGTCAATTTCCCACTGTTGCTGGAAAAAGGGCTTGATGGTCTGCGCGAGAAAGTGGCGGAGCGCCGCATGCGTATTAACCTGACCGTGCTGGAAGATCTGCACGGCGAGCAATTCCTGAAAGCGATTGATATCGTGTTGGTGGCGGTCAGTGAACATATTGAACGTTTCGCTGCCCTGGCGCGTGAAATGGCCGCTACCGAACCCCGCGAAAGCCGTCGCGATGAACTGCTGGCGATGGCCGAAAACTGCGACCTTATCGCCCACCAGCCGCCGCAGACTTTCTGGCAGGCGCTGCAACTGTGCTACTTCATCCAGTTGATTTTGCAGATCGAATCTAACGGTCACTCAGTATCGTTTGGTCGTATGGACCAGTATCTCTACCCGTACTATCGCCGCGACGTTGAACTGAACCAGACACTGGATCGTGAACACGCCATCGAGATGCTACATAGCTGCTGGCTGAAACTGCTGGAAGTGAACAAGATCCGCTCCGGCTCGCACTCAAAAGCCTCTGCGGGAAGTCCGCTGTATCAGAACGTCACCATTGGCGGGCAAAATCTGGTTGATGGTCAGCCGATGGACGCGGTGAATCCACTCTCTTACGCGATCCTTGAATCCTGCGGTCGCCTGCGTTCGACGCAGCCTAACCTCAGCGTGCGCTACCACGCGGGAATGAGTAACGATTTCCTCGATGCCTGCGTACAGGTGATTCGCTGCGGCTTCGGGATGCCGGCGTTCAACAACGACGAAATTGTCATCCCGGAATTTATTAAACTCGGTATTGAACCGCAGGACGCTTACGACTACGCAGCAATTGGTTGTATCGAAACCGCTGTCGGCGGTAAATGGGGCTATCGCTGCACCGGGATGAGCTTTATCAACTTCGCCCGCGTGATGCTGGCGGCGCTGGAAGGCGGTCGTGATGCCACCAGCGGCAAAGTGTTCCTGCCACAAGAAAAAGCGTTGTCAGCGGGTAACTTCAACAACTTCGATGAAGTGATGGACGCGTGGGACACGCAAATCCGTTATTACACCCGTAAATCAATCGAAATCGAATATGTCGTCGACACCATGCTGGAAGAGAACGTGCACGATATTCTCTGCTCGGCGCTGGTGGATGACTGCATTGAGCGAGCGAAAAGTATCAAGCAAGGCGGCGCGAAATATGACTGGGTATCGGGCCTGCAGGTCGGCATTGCTAACCTCGGCAACAGCCTGGCGGCAGTGAAGAAACTGGTGTTTGAACAGGGCGCGATTGGTCAGCAACAACTGGCTGCCGCACTGGCGGATGACTTCGACGGCCTGACGCACGAGCAGCTGCGTCAGCGGCTGATTAACGGCGCGCCGAAGTACGGCAACGACGATGATACTGTCGATACGCTGCTGGCTCGCGCTTATCAGACCTATATCGACGAACTGAAGCAGTACCATAATCCGCGCTACGGTCGTGGTCCGATTGGCGGCAACTATTACGCGGGTACGTCGTCTATCTCCGCTAACGTACCGTTTGGCGCGCAAACTATGGCAACGCCGGACGGGCGTAAAGCCCACACCCCGCTGGCAGAAGGCGCAAGCCCGGCTTCCGGTACTGATCATCTTGGCCCTACTGCGGTCATTGGCTCGGTGGGTAAACTGCCTACGGCAGCGATTCTCGGCGGCGTGTTGCTCAACCAGAAACTGAATCCGGCAACGCTGGAGAACGAATCTGACAAGCAGAAACTGATGATCCTGCTACGTACCTTCTTTGAGGTGCATAAAGGCTGGCATATTCAGTACAACATTGTTTCCCGCGAAACATTGCTGGAGGCGAAGAAACATCCGGATCAATACCGCGATCTGGTGGTACGCGTAGCGGGTTATTCCGCCTTCTTCACCGCACTCTCTCCAGACGCACAAGACGATATCATCGCCCGTACCGAACACATGCTGTAATCCCTCAGCCCGGCGGCGTCGTCGCCGGGCCAAATCATTCACATCATCAATTCCGCTCTCACTTTCATTCGAAATATAATTTGTGCTCTGCGTCACATTGTTATTACACTGTTACGGTTTCATTTTCGAGCCAGGAGCACACCTATGAGCGTAAAAGTTATCGTCACAGACATGGACGGTACTTTTCTTAACGACGCCAAAACGTACAACCAACCACGTTTTATGGCGCAGTATCAGGAACTTAAAAAGCGCGGCATTGAGTTCGTTGTCGCCAGCGGTAATCAGTATTACCAGCTTATTTCCTTCTTTCCTGAGCTAAAAGATGAGATCTCTTTTGTCGCGGAAAACGGCGCACTGGTTTACGAACATGGCAAGCAACTGTTCCACGGCGAACTGACCCGACATGAATCAAGAGTTGTCATTGGTGAACTGCTGAAAGACAAGCAGCTCAATTTTGTTGCCTGCGGTTTGCAAAGCGCGTATGTCAGTGAGAATGCGCCAGAAGCATTCGTCGCGCTAATGGCAAAACACTACCATCGTCTGAAACCTGTGAAAGATTACCAGGATATTGATGATGTACTGTTCAAGTTTTCGCTCAACCTGCCTGACGAACAAATCCCGTTAGTGATCGACAAACTGCATATTACGCTCGATGGCATTATGAAGCCCGTCACCAGCGGTTTTGGCTTTATCGACCTGATTATTCCCGGGCTGCATAAAGCAAACGGTATTTCGCGATTACTGAAACGCTGGGCTCTGTCGCCGCAAAATGTGGTAGCGATTGGCGACAGCGGTAACGATGCGGAGATGCTGAAAATGGCGCGTTATTCCTTTGCGATGGGCAATGCTGCGGAAAATATTAAACAAATCGCCCGTTATGCTACCGATGATAATAATCATGAAGGCGCACTGAATGTGATTCAGGCGGTGCTGGATAACACCGCTCCTTTCAATAAGTAACCTTTTCCCGGCCGGAGCAATCGTTCCGGCATCTCTCTTTTTTGCTCACTTTGTGCACTTACTCAAAATTTTCATCTTGCGTTAACTTATTTTTAACTTAAAGTATCAATCATAACTATTTTTACTTTCGAACGAAAGTTGTGAGGTTGATATGACTTTTACCTATGAGACACTGCCAACAGATGCGAAAACGGCTATCCGTAAGATGAAAGCGGAGCTGCGACAACAGATCGGCGATGTACAACAGGTCTTCGATAAACTCTCTGCAAAAATCGATGCACGTGTAGCAGAAATAGACGCCCTCAAAGGGCAAGGATTACCGGTTTGGCCGGAAGTCCCATATAGCGACGTTGCAGCAGGTACAGTGAGTGAAGCCACGCGCAATGAAATTAAACGTCGCGGCTGTGCAGTAATTAAAGGCCATTTCCCCCGCGAACGGGCACTGGCATGGGATCGCGCAATGCTTGACTATCTTGATGCCAATCATTTTGATGATGTTTATAAAGGTCCCGGCGACAGCTTCTTTGGATCGCTGGAGGCATCTCGTCCTGAAATCTACCCTATTTACTGGTCGCAGGCACAAATGCAGGCGCGACAAAGTGACAATATGGCGGCGGTGCAATCTTTCCTTAACCGCCTGTGGAAGTCTGAAAGCAACGGCAAGCAGTGGTTTGATCCCGATATTAGCGTGATCTATCCGGACAGGATCCGCCGCCGCCCACCAGGCACGACGTCTAAAGGTCTGGGTGCACACACTGATTCTGGGGCGCTGGAACGTTGGTTATTACCCGCTTATCAGCGTGTTTTTGCCCATGTTTTCAACGGTAATGTCGACGATTACGATCCGTGGGATGCTGCATACCGTACTGATGTTGAAGAGTACACGGTGGATAACACCACAAAATGTTCGGTGTTCCGCACTTTTCAAGGCTGGACGGCGCTTTCCGATATGTTACCAGGACAGGGATTATTGCATGTGGTGCCAATCCCGGAAGCGATGGCGTATGTTTTATTGCGCCCACTGCTGGATGACGTACCGGACGATGAGTTCTGTGGGGTCGCTCCTGGCAAAGTTCTGCCCATTTCAGAGAAATGGCATCCACTACTGATTAAAGCACTCACTTCCATTCCAGCTATTACAGCGGGGGATTCCGTCTGGTGGCACTGCGACGTGATCCACTCCGTCGCATCGGTAAATAATCAACAAGGCTGGGGGAATGTGATGTATATCCCTGCTGCGCCAATGTGCGAGAAAAATCGGGCTTATGCACACAAAGTCAAAATGGCGCTGGAAAAAGGCGCATCACCTGGCGACTTCCCGCGGGAAGATTATGAAGCAAACTGGGAAGGCCGCTTTACACTGGAGGATCTGAACATTCACGGTAATCGCGCGCTGGGCATGGATGTTGGAGTGGTGATGGATTAGTAGAAGTGAATTGATGTGAGGTTAAGAAAGCAGGTTCGGTGTTGCTCAGATTGCTGACAAAGTGCGCTTTGTTCATGCCGGATGCGGCGTGACCGTCTTATCCGACCTACAAAATCATGCAAATTCAATATATTGCGATACACTGTCAGGCCTGATAAGCGTAGCGCATCAGGCAATTTTGCATTTGTCATCAGTTTCAGTAGCCCTGGCCATATCAGGGCTACTGATAATAACTTACTCGATCCCTTTACTACGCAGGTAATCTTCGTAATTACCGCTAAAGTCGATCACGCGTTCCGGGGTGATTTCCAGAATTCGGGTCGCCAGGGAGCTTACAAACTCACGGTCGTGAGAAACAAAGATCAGCGTACCCTGATACAGTTCCAGCGCCATGTTCAGCGACTCAATGGATTCCATATCAAGGTGGTTGGTCGGTTCGTCCATGATCAGAATATTCGGCTTCTGCATCATTAACTTACCAAACAGCATCCGCCCTTTTTCTCCACCGGAAAGCACTTTCGCTGGCTTTTTGATGTCGTCCTGGCTGAACAGCAAACGACCGAGAATGCTGCGTACCGCCTGCTCGTCATCGCCTTCCTGCTTCCACTGACTCATCCATTCGAATACGGTCAGATCATTTTCGAACTCATATTCGTGGTCCTGGGCGTAGTAACCAATGCGCGCGTTTTCAGACCATTTTACGGTGCCGCTGTCCGGTTGCAGATCGCCCACCAGCGTTTTCAGCAGCGTTGATTTACCGACGCCGTTGGTACCCAATACCGCCAGTTTTTCACCCACTTCCAGCAGCAGGTTGAGATTTTTAAACAGGGGACCGTTATCAAACCCTTTGGTCAGACCTTCCACTTCCAGCGCGTTACGGAACAGTTTCTTATCCTGTTCAAAACGGATGAACGGGTTCTGACGGCTGGAGGCTTTCACCTCTTCAAGTTTGATTTTATCAATCTGGCGTGCGCGCGAAGTTGCCTGGCGAGATTTCGAGGCGTTGGCACTAAAGCGGCTAACGAAAGATTGCAACTCAGCAATCTGCGCTTTCTTCTTGGCGTTATCAGCCAGCAGACGTTCACGCGCCTGAGTCGCCGCCGTCATGTACTCATCGTAGTTGCCCGGATAAACGCGCAGTTCACCGTAATCCAGATCCGCCATGTGGGTACAAACCATGTTAAGGAAGTGACGGTCGTGCGAGATGATGATCATGGTGCTGTCACGCTCGTTCAGCACCTGTTCCAGCCAACGAATGGTGTCGATGTCGAGGTTGTTGGTCGGTTCGTCGAGCAGGAGAATGTCCGGATCAGCAAACAGCGCCTGCGCCAGCAGCACACGCAGCTTCCAGCCAGGAGCAACTTCACTCATCGGGCCGTAGTGCTGTTCCACTGGGATTCCCACGCCAAGCAACAGTTCACCGGCGCGAGCTTCCGCAGAGTAACCGTCCATTTCGCCGTATTTCACTTCCAGATCGGCCACTTTATAGCCGTCTTCTTCACTCATTTCCGGCAAAGCATAGATGCGGTCGCGCTCCTGCTTCACTTCCCACAACTCTTTATGCCCCATGATCACCGTATCCAGCACGGTGAACTCTTCAAAGGCAAACTGATCCTGACGCAATTTACCAATGCGCTCGTTGGGATCGAGGGAAACGTTACCCAGCGTCGGCTCTAAGTCGCCGCCAAGGATCTTCATAAAGGTGGATTTACCACTACCGTTCGCGCCAATCAGGCCGTAACGGTTGCCGCCGCCAAACTTGACGGAAATGTTTTCAAACAACGGCTTACTGCCGAACTGCATGGTGACGTTACTGGAAACTAACACAGGCGTATCCTGAAAAGAGATATGACAAACCGCGTATTATGCCATAAGTCTGAAAGAAGATCCCGTCCCCCGCTTAAGGTCTACACTCTTCCCAAAGGCAAAAAATGTGATTTCGTACACATCTGATTTCACTGTGAGCAGGAATGAACTTATAATGCGCTTCCAATACTCTAATATTCTCAACCCAATGGCCTGCCAGGCACAAAATCTCGCTTAACATGAATATGAAATTGAAAACATTATTCGCAGCGGCCTTCGCTGTTGTCGGCTTTTGCAGTACCGCCTCTGCGGTAACTTATCCTCTGCCAACCGACGGGAGTCGCCTGGTTGGTCAGAATCAGGTGATCACCATTCCTGAAGGTAACACTCAGCCGCTGGAGTATTTTGCCGCCGAGTACCAGATGGGTCTTTCCAACATGATGGAAGCTAACCCGGGTGTGGATACCTTCCTGCCGAAAGGCGGTACTGTACTGAACATTCCGCAGCAGCTGATCCTGCCGGATACCGTTCATGAAGGCATTGTCATTAACAGCGCAGAGATGCGTCTCTATTACTATCCGAAAGGCAGCAACACCGTTATCGTGCTGCCCATCGGCATTGGTCAGTTAGGCAAAGACACGCCTATCAACTGGACCACCAAAGTTGAGCGTAAGAAAGCAGGCCCGACCTGGACGCCGACCGCTAAAATGCACGCAGAGTACCGCGCTGCGGGCGAACCGCTTCCGGCTGTCGTTCCGGCAGGTCCGGATAACCCGATGGGATTGTACGCACTGTATATCGGTCGCCTGTACGCTATCCATGGCACCAACGCCAACTTCGGTATCGGTCTGCGTGTAAGTCATGGCTGTGTGCGTCTGCGTAACGAAGACATCAAATTCCTGTTCGAGAAAGTGCCGGTCGGTACTCGCGTACAGTTTATTGATGAGCCGGTAAAAGCGACCACCGAGCCAGACGGCAGCCGTTATATTGAAGTCCATAACCCGCTGTCTACCACCGAAGCCCAGTTTGAAGGTCAGGAAATTGTGCCAATTACCCTGACCAAGAGCGTGCAGACAGTAACTGGTCAGCCTGATGTGGATCAGGTCGTGCTGGATGAAGCGATCAAAAATCGTTCCGGGATGCCGGTTCGTCTGAATTAATCTTCAAAACTTAAATTAAAAGGCGGACTCATAATCCGCCTTTTTTATTTGCCAGCACCTAGCTGGCCGGGAACATAACTAACAAAACGTATCCCACCAGCGCCGCCCACAACAGCATCGGTATTGAATAGAGATGGAAACGCCACCAGATACGGCGATCGTTTGCCATCCGTAACGCAATCAAATTTGCCAGCGATCCGGGTAATAAACCAAAGCCACCCACGTTTACCGCCCATGCCAGTAATAAAGACGGTGGCACATAATTGAGCAGCAAAATCGTGCTCGGCACGTTACTGATCACCTGCGATAAACCAATCGCCGTTAACCATAATCCGGGTTCGGATAAATGACTCACGTTACTTAACACCCCCTGCAAAGCTGGCAGTTGGGTTAGTAAATGGACGTCGATAAACATCGCCATAAATACCAGCAGCAGAGTCCAGTCCACGCTGATCACCACGCGACGAGCCAGCAGCGCAAAGCCCGCCGCTACAATCACCAGTCCCCACAGCTCTTGTTTTAACTCCAGCGCCGTCAGAAAGACGATATACAGCCCCAGACAACTCCACACCAGCCGCGGTTTCCACTCAGGTGTTTGCGCCCCCGTATGATATTGCAGCGCCTTTCCAGGGAAACAACACCAGCACAGTAGGAGGAGTGTCAGCATCATTGCGCCAGCCAGCGGTGCCATTTGGGCAATAAACCCGGCAAACGAAAGACCAGAACGACCCCAGATAAGAATATTTTGCGGGTTGCCAATCGGCGTCAGTAGCGAACCCGCATTGACTGCCAGCGCCTCAAAAATAATCAGTCGATTAATCGGGATCTCACACAGTCTTTTTAGTGTGATTGTCAGCGGAACAACAATAAACAGCGCGACATCGTTGGTCAGAAATGTTGAAAGCAACGCCGCCGCCAGCACCATAAACATTGCCAGCCGACGCTCAGTAGCAAAGCGGCGCACCATTTTGCGCCCCAGCACATCAAAATAACCGCTTAACTCCACACCTTTGGTCAGCAGCATCAGGCCACTGAGGGTGATGATAGTGTGCCAGTCGATAGCAGCAAGCCAGGATTTCGGTACAAAGGGAACGAAAAAACTTAATCCGATGCCAACAAGAATTAATAACTGAAAAAAGCGATCGCCTTGTAGCGTGCGTAAAAAAGGCAGGCTCATTTGGCACCGTGTTTCTGGGTAAACAAACGAAAGGCATCCAGCGTCTCTTCACTGACATGGTGCTCCATGCCTTCCGCGTCGCGACGAGCGATTTCCGGGCTGACGCCCAACACCAACAAGAAATTTTCGACTATCTGATGTCGCTCGCGGCTTTCCTGCGCCAGTTTCTCTCCTTCTGCCGTTAAAAACACGCCACGCCAGGGGATCATTTCAATCAGCTCCATGGTTGCCAGTCGTTTGAGCATTTTAGCCACCGTCGGTTGCGAAACGCCCAGACGAGCAGCCATGTCCACCTGACGAGCTTCCCCCACTTCCCTGATCAAGTCAGAAATCAGCTCAACGTAATCATCAATAAGCTCGCGCCGGTGTGCCTCTCTGACCTGGCGGAACCCTTCAACGTGCTCTTCCACATTCACTAACTGCGTCACTTTTTTTGCTGTTGGCGTACCTGCGCGACGACTCATTGTGCTTCCTCATTATGGTGACGCATACATAGCGTTCTCATTTCGTGCGCACATTGTAAACCAGAGTTGCGAAGGTACAAAAAATTAACGTTTTAGCAATAGCTATATAATATAGCCTGTGCTATATCTGTATGTAATGCAATCATCTCTCAAGGATCGACGGGATTAGCAAGTCAGGAGGTCTTATGAATGAGTTCAAGAGGTGTATGCGCGTGTTTAGTCATTCTCCCTTTAAAGTACGGTTAATGCTGCTCTCTATGTTGTGCGATATGGTCAACAACAAACCGCAGCAAGATAAACCTTCCGATAAATAGCGGCGTCGCGGTACGCCGCTTCACTCCTGCTTTTATGCAGGCACAACGCGTTTTGCTCTGAAAAACCCCACTTTTTGTCGGATTTGCAATCCCCTTCGCAAAAGATTTGTTCGTCAGTAGTTGACCTGAACGGCAGCTCGCTCTATCTTCTTGCAGCCCTGCGTATATTGCGGCTCGCGGATGCGGACCCTTTTCCCCTCTTCACGCACTCTTGCAGGTATTGACCCTTGACGCCAGGGTAAGCACATGGCGTTTGTTACGATAGTGGCATATGAATTTAACCCTCAAAGAATCGCTTGTTACCCGTAGCCGGGTATTTAGCCCGTGGACTGCGTTCTACTTTTTACAGTCGCTATTAATTAACCTCGGCTTAGGTTACCCCTTCAGTTTGCTATACACCGCCGCATTTACGGCTATTTTGCTTTTGCTATGGCGAACATTGCCTCGCGTACAAAAAGTTCTGGTCGGTGTCAGTTCGCTGGTGGCAGCTTGTTATTTCCCTTTTGCTCAGGCCTACGGCGCGCCTAACTTCAATACCTTGCTGGCATTGCACTCCACCAATATGGAAGAGTCGACCGAAATCCTGACGATTTTTCCGTGGTATAGCTACCTGGTCGGCTTATTTATTTTTGCACTCGGCGTAATAGCAATCAGGCGGAAAAAAGAGAGCGAAAAAGCGCGCTGGAATACCTTCGACAGTCTGTGTCTGGTATTCAGTGTGGCGACATTTTTTGTTGCTCCCGTGCAAAATCTGGCCTGGGGCGGCGTATTTAAACTGAAAGATACTGGCTATCCGGTATTTCGTTTTGCTAAGGATGTCATCGTCAATAATAACGAGGTGATTGAAGAGCAAGAACGGATGGCAAAACTTTCCGGAATGAAAGATACCTGGACGGTCACTGCCGTTAAGCCGAAGTATCAGACCTATGTGGTGGTGATCGGTGAAAGTGCGCGTCGCGATGCCCTCGGTGCCTTTGGCGGTCACTGGGATAATACCCCGTTTGCCAGCAGCGTTAACGGTTTGCTTTTTGCTGACTACATTGCTGCCAGTGGCTCCACGCAGAAATCGCTTGGCTTAACACTCAATCGCGTAGTCGATGGCAAACCACAGTTTCAGGATAACTTTGTCACCCTGGCAAATCGCGCGGGCTTTCAGACGTGGTGGTTTTCCAATCAGGGCCAAATCGGCGAATACGATACCGCCATCGCCAGCATCGCCAAACGGGCAGATGAAGTGTATTTCCTGAAAGACGGTAATTTTGAAGCAGATAAAAACACTAAAGACGAAGCGTTACTGGATATGACCGCGCAGGTGCTGGCGCAAGAACACTCGCAACCGCAACTGATTGTTTTACATCTGATGGGCTCACATCCACAGGCCTGCGACCGGACACAAGGCAAATACGCAACCTTTGTGCAATCGAAAGAAACGTCATGCTATCTCTATACCATGACGCAAACGGACGATTTACTGCGTAAGCTGTACGATCAGTTACGCAATAGCGGCAGCAGCTTCTCGCTGGTTTACTTTGCGGACCACGGTCTGGCCTTTAAAGAACGCGGCAAAGATGTGCAATACCTTGCCCATGATGATAAGTATCAGCAAAATTTCCAGGTGCCTTTTATGGTCATTTCGAGCGACGATAAAGCGCATCGGGTGATTAAAGCCCGCCGTTCAGCCAATGACTTTTTAGGCTTTTTCTCGCAGTGGACGGGAATTAAAGCGAAGGAAATTAACATCAAATACCCGTTTATATCTGAGAAGAAAGCCGGGCCGATATACATCACCAACTTCCAGTTACAGAAGGTAGATTACAACCATCTCGGAACCGATATTTTCGACCCGAAACCTTAAAACAAAAAATCCGCCCCGAGAGGCGGATTTTTTATATCACCGAAGTGATTAGAAGCGGTAACCAACACCGGCAATCCAGGTGCCTACGTCAACGCTACGAATACGGCTCTGCTCGTAAGAGAAGTCCAGAGCAACGTTTTCCATCGGGTTGAACTGCAGACCAGCACCGTAGGAGAAACCGTAGTCGCTGGTGTCGTGTTTGTAGGTCGGGTATTCAGTGGTCTGGAATTTACCATAACCCACACCCACTACACCGTAGATGCTTGCCCAGTCGTTAATGCGGTAAGCCGGACCAGCAGTGATGCCGTAGTACTGGTTTTTGTTGTAGTCACCAGAGCTTGCAGTACGGCTTTTCTCGGTGTAAGTGAAAGAACCGATCACACCCAGCGGGCTGTTGTCTTCTTCATAGCGGTATTTCAGGTTGAAACCGCCCATTTTGTTCATTTGGCCCTGAGCGTCGCTCTGTGCGTAACCGCCAGTTACGGTAGAAGTCGCAGCTACGGAAGTACCTGCGGTGAAAGCCAGAACTGCGGCCAGTGCTGAAAGACATGCAATTTTTTTCATAACCACCTCAAATGTGATTCAAATAAGTCCTAAGTTTTAAATATATCAAAAATTAATGGGAAACTCTTCGCGATTTATGATGTCTAACGGGCCATTTCATGTAACAGAACGTTTCCATACACCGCTATCCATCTAAATTTAAATCACTTTTTCAGAGAACTGCGTAAGTATTACGCATGTATTCCCTGTCATTCATCCAGATTATTCCTAATCACCAGACTAATGATTCCATCAATCCTGACGCATTTTAGTCAAAACGGGGGAAATTTTTTTCAACAAATGCTCAACCAGCATTGGGTATATCCAGTACACTCCACGCTTTACTTAGGTTTAGATATTTGTGGGAGAAAGGATGCCTGGTTCATTACGTAAAATGCCGGTCTGGTTACCAATAGTCATATTGCTCGTTGCCATGGCGTCTATTCAGGGTGGAGCCTCGTTAGCTAAGTCACTTTTTCCTCTGGTGGGCGCACCGGGTGTCACTGCGCTGCGTCTGGCATTAGGAACGCTGATCCTCATCGCGTTCTTTAAGCCATGGCGACTGCGCTTTGCCAAAGAGCAGCGGTTACCGCTGTTGTTTTACGGCGTTTCGCTGGGTGGGATGAATTATCTTTTTTATCTTTCTATTCAGACAGTACCGCTGGGTATTGCGGTGGCGCTGGAGTTCACCGGACCACTGGCGGTGGCGCTGTTCTCTTCTCGTCGCCCGGTAGATTTCGTCTGGGTTGTGCTGGCGGTTCTTGGTCTGTGGTTCCTGCTACCGCTGGGGCAAGACGTTTCCCATGTCGATTTAACCGGCTGTGCGCTGGCACTGGGGGCCGGGGCTTGTTGGGCTATTTACATTTTAAGTGGGCAACGCGCAGGAGCGGAACATGGCCCTGCGACGGTGGCAATTGGTTCGTTGATTGCAGCGTTAATTTTCGTGCCAATTGGAGCGCTTCAGGCTGGTGAAGCACTCTGGCACTGGTCGGTTATTCCATTAGGTCTGGCTGTCGCTATTCTCTCTACCGCTCTGCCTTATTCGCTGGAAATGATTGCCCTCACCCGTTTGCCAACGCGGACATTTGGTACGCTGATGAGCATGGAACCGGCGCTGGCTGCCGTTTCCGGGATGATTTTCCTCGGAGAAACACTGACACCCATACAGCTGCTGGCGCTCGGCGCTATCATCGCCGCTTCAATGGGTTCTACGCTGACAGTACGCAAAGAGAGCAAAATAAAAGAATTAGACATTAATTAAATTTACATTTCTGCATGGTTATGCATAACCATGCAGAATTTCTCGCTACTTTTCCTCCACACCGTCTTTATATATCGAATTATGCAAAAGCATATTTATTCCGAAAATTCCTGGCGAGCCAATAAATAAGAATTGTTCTTATCAATATATCTAACTCATTGAATTTTTATTAGTTTTGTTTTTCACGCTTGTTACCACTATTAGTGTGATAGGAACAGCCAGAATAGCGGAACACATAGCCGGTGCTATACTTAGTCTCGTTAATTACTGGGACATAACATCAAGAGGATATGAAATTATGAGTACCGCTAAATTAGTTAAATCAAAAGCGACCAATCTGCTTTATACCCGCAACGATGTCTCTGACAGCGAGAAAAAAGCAACAGTAGAGTTGCTGAATCGCCAGGTTATCCAGTTTATTGATCTTTCTTTGATTACCAAACAAGCGCACTGGAACATGCGCGGCGCTAACTTCATTGCCGTACATGAAATGCTGGATGGCTTCCGCACCGCACTGATCGATCATCTGGATACCATGGCAGAACGTGCAGTGCAGCTGGGCGGTGTAGCTCTGGGGACCACTCAAGTTATCAACAGCAAAACCCCGCTGAAAAGCTACCCGCTGGACATCCACAACGTTCAGGATCACCTGAAAGAACTGGCTGACCGTTACGCAATCGTCGCTAATGATGTACGTAAAGCGATTGGCGAAGCGAAAGATGACGACACCGCAGATATCCTGACCGCCGCGTCTCGCGATCTGGATAAATTCCTGTGGTTTATCGAGTCTAACATCGAATAAATCCATCGCTGATGGTGGAGAACTTTAGTACCCGATAAAAGCGGCTTCCTGACAGGAGGCCGTTTTGTTTTGCAGCCCACCTCAACGCACTTATTTAGTGCATCCATCTGCTATCTCCAGCTGATTAAGTAAATTTTTTGTATCCACATCATCACACAATCGTTACATAAAGATTGTTTTTTCATCAGGTTTTACGCTAAATAATCACTGTGTTGAGTGCACAATTTTAGCGCACCAGTTTGGTGCCCCAGAATGGTGCATCTTCAGGGTATTGCCCTATAAATCGTGCATCACGTTTTTACCGCATCTCGATAAATCAATGAGTTGCAAAACTGGCACGATTTTTTCATATATGTGAATGTCACGCAGGGGATCGTCCCGTGGATAGAAAAAAGGAAATGCTATGAAGTCTGTATTAAAAGTTTCACTGGCTGCACTGACCCTGGCTTTTGCGGTTTCTTCTCATGCCGCGGATAAAAAATTAGTTGTCGCGACGGATACCGCCTTCGTTCCGTTTGAATTTAAACAGGGCGATAAATACGTGGGCTTTGACGTTGATCTGTGGGCTGCCATCGCTAAAGAGCTGAAGCTGGATTACGAACTGAAGCCGATGGATTTCAGTGGGATCATTCCGGCACTGCAAACCAAAAACGTCGATCTGGCGCTGGCGGGCATCACCATTACCGACGAGCGTAAAAAAGCGATCGATTTTTCTGACGGCTACTACAAAAGCGGCCTGTTAGTGATGGTGAAAGCTAACAATAACGATGTGAAAAGCGTGAAAGATCTCGACGGGAAAGTGGTTGCTGTGAAGAGCGGCACTGGCTCCGTTGATTACGCGAAAGCAAACATCAAAACTAAAGATCTGCGTCAGTTCCCGAACATTGATAACGCCTATATGGAACTGGGCACTAACCGCGCAGACGCCGTTCTGCACGATACGCCAAACATTCTTTACTTCATCAAAACTGCCGGTAACGGTCAGTTCAAAGCGGTAGGTGACTCTCTGGAAGCACAGCAATACGGTATCGCGTTCCCGAAAGGTAGCGATGAGCTGCGTGACAAAGTCAACGGCGCATTGAAAACCCTGCGCGAGAACGGAACTTACAACGAAATCTACAAAAAATGGTTCGGTACTGAACCGAAATAATAATGCTACGCCTGTAAAGCGCACTGGCAGTTCCCTCTCCCCTCTGGGGAGAGGATTAGGGTGAGGGGCGCAAACCCGCTCCGGGGCCGTTAATTACCCTGAATTTGATTATTTACACCACGGTAACAGGAACAACATATGCAGTTTGACTGGAGTGCCATCTGGCCTGCCATTCCGCTTCTGATTGAAGGTGCCAAAATGACCCTGTGGATTTCGGTCCTCGGTCTGGCTGGCGGCCTGGTGATCGGATTGCTGGCAGGTTTTGCACGCACCTTCGGTGGTTGGATAGCCAACCACGTCGCGCTGGTCTTTATTGAAGTGATCCGCGGCACACCTATCGTCGTCCAGGTGATGTTTATCTACTTCGCCCTGCCGATGGCGTTTAACGACTTACGCATCGACCCATTTACTGCGGCGGTGGTCACCATCATGATCAACTCCGGCGCATACATTGCGGAAATCACACGTGGTGCGGTGCTGTCTATCCACAAAGGTTTCCGTGAAGCAGGACTGGCTCTCGGCCTTTCACGTTGGGAAACCATTCGCTACGTCATTTTACCGCTGGCACTGCGTCGTATGCTGCCGCCGCTGGGTAACCAGTGGATCATCAGCATTAAAGACACCTCGCTGTTTATTGTTATCGGCGTGGCGGAACTGACCCGTCAGGGGCAAGAAATTATTGCCGGTAACTTCCGCGCCCTTGAGATCTGGAGCGCCGTGGCGGTGTTCTATCTGATTATTACCCTGGTGCTGAGCTTTATTCTGCGTCGTCTGGAAAGAAGGATGAAAATCCTGTGATTGAATTTAAAAACGTCTCCAAGCATTTTGGTCCAACCCAGGTGCTGCACAATATCGATTTGAACATTGCCCAGGGCGAAGTCGTGGTGATTATCGGGCCGTCCGGTTCCGGTAAATCGACCCTGCTGCGCTGCATCAACAAACTGGAAGAAATCACTTCCGGCGATCTGATTGTCGATGGCCTGAAGGTTAACGATCCGAAAGTTGACGAGCGCCTGATTCGCCAGGAAGCGGGTATGGTGTTCCAGCAGTTTTACCTCTTCCCGCATCTGACGGCGCTGGAAAACGTGATGTTTGGTCCGCTACGCGTGCGTGGCGCGAACAAAGAAGAGGCGGAAAAACTGGCGCGTGAGCTGCTGGCGAAAGTCGGTCTGGCAGAACGTGCACATCACTACCCTTCCGAACTTTCTGGTGGTCAACAGCAGCGTGTGGCGATCGCCCGCGCGCTGGCGGTGAAGCCGAAAATGATGCTGTTTGATGAACCGACTTCCGCTCTTGACCCGGAACTGCGCCATGAAGTGCTGAAGGTTATGCAGGATCTGGCTGAAGAAGGGATGACGATGGTGATCGTGACACACGAAATCGGTTTTGCCGAGAAAGTCGCTTCGCGCCTGATCTTTATCGACAAAGGCCGGATTGCGGAAGATGGCGATCCGCAGGTGTTGATCAAGAACCCACCGAGCCAGCGCTTGCAGGAATTTTTGCAGCACGTCTCTTAACTTCTCAGCCTCCCTTTCCCCCGAAAGGGAGGCACACCAGATTCCTCTCATTTAAAATCGCCCCTCCCCCAGCATCTATACTTATCTTTTTGCTCTGTTTTCTCACTGGAGGAGTCATGCGGTGGATCCTGTTCATCCTCTTCTGCCTGCTGGGCGCACCTGCCCACGCGGTATCCATACCCGGCGTTACAACCACAACGACAACGGACTCAACGACTGAACCGGCCCCGGAACCGGATATCGAACAAAAAAAAGCGGCCTATGGCGCACTGGCGGATGTGCTGGATAATGACACCTCGCGTAAAGAGTTGATCGACCAGTTGCGCACCGTCGCCGCTACGCCTCCTGCGGAACCCGTACCGAAGATCGTACCGCCGACGCTGGTTGAAGAGCAAACCGTGCTGCAAAAAGTCACCGAAGTCAGCCGCCATTATGGTGAAGCCCTTTCCGCCCGCTTCGGACAACTTTATCGCAATATCACCGGCTCCCCGCATAAGCCGTTTAATCCACAAACCTTCAGCAATGCGTTGACCCATTTTTCAATGTTAGCGGTATTAGTGTTTGGTTTTTACTGGCTGATTCGCCTGTGCGCGCTGCCGCTGTATCGCAAAATGGGCCAGTGGGCACGGCAAAAAAATCGTGAGCGCAGTAACTGGTTGCAGCTTCCGGCGATGATTATCGGGGCGTTTATTATCGACCTGCTGTTACTGGCACTGACATTATTTGTCGGCCAGGTCTTAAGCGACAACCTGAATGCGGGCAGTCGCACCATCGCTTTCCAACAAAGTTTGTTTCTCAACGCCTTTGCCCTGATTGAATTTTTCAAAGCCGTACTACGCCTGATTTTTTGCCCCAACGTGGCGGAGCTGCGCCCGTTCACGATTCAGGACGAAAGCGCCCGTTACTGGAGTCGTCGCCTGAGCTGGTTAAGCAGCCTGATTGGCTATGGTCTGATTGTGGCTGTGCCGATTATCTCTAATCAGGTGAATGTGCAAATCGGTGCGCTAGCGAACGTCATCATTATGCTGTGCATGACGGTCTGGGCGTTGTACCTGATCTTTCGTAATAAAAAAGAGATTACCCAGCATTTGCTCAACTTCGCGGAGCATTCGCTGGCCTTTTTCAGCCTGTTTATCCGCGCCTTTGCGCTGGTGTGGCACTGGCTGGCAAGCGCCTATTTTATCGTGCTGTTTTTCTTTTCGTTGTTCGATCCGGGCAACAGCCTGAAATTTATGATGGGTGCAACGGTGCGCAGCCTGGCGATTATTGGTATCGCCGCGTTTGTTTCCGGTATGTTTTCCCGCTGGCTGGCGAAAACCATCACTCTCTCGCCACATACTCAGCGTAATTATCCGGAACTGCAAAAACGGCTGAACGGCTGGCTTTCGGCGGCACTGAAAACGGCGCGTATTCTGACAGTCTGCGTGGCGGTAATGCTGCTGTTGAGCGCATGGGGATTGTTCGATTTCTGGAACTGGCTGCAAAACGGTGCGGGGCAGAAAACCGTAGATATCCTGATCCGTATCGCACTCATTCTTTTCTTCTCGGCGGTTGGCTGGACGGTGCTCGCCAGTTTGATCGAAAACCGGCTGGCTTCGGATATTCATGGCCGCCCGCTACCGAGCGCCCGCACGCGTACTCTGCTGACGCTGTTTCGCAACGCGCTGGCGGTGATTATCAGTACCATCACCATCATGATTGTGTTGTCAGAAATCGGCGTCAATATCGCGCCATTGCTGGCAGGTGCCGGGGCATTAGGTCTGGCTATCTCTTTTGGTTCGCAAACGCTGGTGAAAGATATCATCACCGGCGTGTTTATACAGTTTGAAAACGGCATGAACACTGGAGATTTGGTGACTATCGGGCCGCTGACCGGCACTGTGGAACGGATGTCGATTCGCTCCGTGGGCGTACGCCAGGATACCGGGGCGTATCACATCATTCCGTGGTCTTCGATTACCACCTTTGCTAACTTTGTCCGCGGCATTGGTTCGGTAGTGGCAAATTATGATGTTGATCGCCATGAAGATGCTGATAAAGCCAATCAGGCACTGAAAGATGCGGTAGCGGAATTACTGGAAAACGAAGAAATTCGCGGGCTGATTATTGGTGAACCGAATTTTGCCGGGATTGTCGGCTTAAGCAATACCGCGTTTACACTGCGTGTTTCGTTCACCACGCTGCCACTCAAACAGTGGACGGTACGCTTTGCCCTCGACAGCCAGGTGAAAAAACATTTCGACCTGGCGGGCGTTCGCGCGCCAGTGCAGACTTATCAGGTGCTGCCTGCTCCGGGCGCGACCCCGGCTGAACCGTTGCCGCCGGGGGAACCAACGCTTTAACGCTGGCGATTGACAAAACGGCGGCGCTGCTCGTCGTTCATAAAGGTCCAGGCAATAAAGCGACTCTGCTTTTGCCCCTGGGCCATCTCTTTTTTAACCACTTTCACCGCGCCCACGTCCGTCAGAGCACGATACAACGGCGGCAAGTTTTCGCCACGAGATACCAGCGAGGTAAACCACATCACCTGCTTCGCGAAGCCTTTGCTCTCTTCAATCATCTTTTTGATAAAAGCCACTTCACCGCCGTCACACCACAGCTCCTGTTGCTGACCACCAAAGTTCAGTGCATCGTCTTTGTTCAGCCCCAGGTTACGCCGTTTACGCTCACTACCCGCCCGTGCCGCAGCGGCGGAATCGTGGAATGGCGGGTTACACAAGGTCGCGTCGTATTGCTCGTTTTTGTGGATAATACCGTTAAAAATCGCCCCGCTCTCTTTCTGCCGACGCAGACGAATGGCGCGGTTAAGCCCCGGATTAGCGCTGATGATCGCCTGCGCGCTGCTTAACGCCTGGCTGCTGGTTTCACTACCGGTAAAACGCCAGCCGTATTCATGTACGCCAATCAGCGGATAAATACAGTTCGCACCAACGCCGATATCCAGAATGCTGGCCCTGGCTGGAATTGTTCCTGTTGCTTCTGCCAGTAAATCGGCAAGGTGATGAATGTAATCTGCCCGACCTGGCACTGGCGGGCAGAGAAAACCGTCCGGGATATCCCAGTTCGCTACGGCGTAAAAATGGGCCAGCAACGCCTTATTGAGCGCCTTCACCGCCAGCGGATTGGCAAAGTCTACACTTTGCTCCCCGGCAGGTGTAAGCGTGAGGAATTGCCTGAGTTCAGGATTGACCTGACAAAGCGTGGCGAGATCGTAGCGGCTGTGATGACGGTTGCGCGGATGCAACCCCGGTTTCTGGGCGGACATAGCATTCTCCTTTAAGCAGCGGCGTAAGATACCCGCATAACGCGACAGGGTAAATATCTGGCGTCGTGTATCATGCGCAAAATATGCCACTTATCTTGTTACCCCATCAATTCACCATAAAAATCAGCATCATGCATGTCATTGATTTGTCTTATTTTGTAAAAATATATCGTTCAAAAAACAAGCACATCTCTGTCAATTTTTTGCGTCATTTTCATCGTCCAGGCGACCTACACTTATCAGGCACTACCCGTTGTATTTATGAGGATGTCATTATGAAAAAGTGCCTCACACTACTGATTGCCACCGTCCTGAGCGGAATCTCTCTCACGGCTTATGCCGCGCAACCGATGAGTAACCTGGACAGCGGTCAGCTACGGCCCGCCGGTACCGTTTCGGCAACTGGCGCATCAAACCTAAGCGATCTGGAGGATAAACTGGCAGAAAAAGCGCGCGAACAAGGCGCGAAAGGTTATGTCATTAATTCCGCAGGCGGAAATGACCAGATGTTCGGTACTGCAACCATCTACAAATAACCCCACCAACGTAACTGCATTCGCCTCTGGATGCAGTTTTCGCCTGTTTTGTAATCAAAAAACATCAAATATGAACGCAATGTAAATAAATGTATTTCTTTTTCGCGCAATGGGTGATAGAAAATCGCGCCAAGTGATAATGCTTATCAAAATTATTATCACTTGCACGAACACTATCACGGGATTAACAGTGGCATCGCATCCGCAGAGAGGATTTCTCGTGACAGTGAAAATTTCAACATAAAAGAAAAAGTCACCTGCAAAATGGAAAACAATCGCAATTTCCCTGCCAGACAATTTCATTCGCTCACGTTCTTTGCCGGTCTTTGTATTGGCATCACGCCTGTGGCTCAGGCACTCGCCGCCGAAGGGCAAGCAAACGCGGATGACACGCTGGTTGTCGAAGCATCAACGCCTTCGCTTTATGCGCCACAACAATCTGCCGATCCGAAATTCTCGCGTCCGGTAGCGGATACTACCCGCACGATGACGGTGATTTCTGAACAAGTGATTAAAGATCAGGGCGCAACCAACCTTACCGACGCGCTCAAAAACGTCCCCGGCGTGGGTGCGTTTTTTGCGGGTGAGAACGGTAACTCCACCACTGGCGACGCCATTTATATGCGTGGTGCCGATACCTCTAACAGTATTTATATTGATGGCATTCGCGATATCGGCAGCGTCTCGCGCGACACCTTCAATACCGAGCAGGTCGAAGTGATTAAAGGGCCGTCCGGCACCGACTACGGGCGCAGCGCGCCGACGGGCTCGATCAATATGATCAGCAAGCAGCCGCGCAATGATTCAGGCATTGACGCTTCCGCCAGTATTGGCAGCGCCTGGTTCCGCCGCGGCACGCTGGACGTCAATCAGGTCATTGGTGATACCACCGCGGTGCGCCTGAATGTGATGGGCGAAAAAACGCACGATGCCGGACGCGACAAAGTCAAAAATGAGCGATACGGCGTCGCCCCTTCTGTCGCTTTTGGCCTCGGTACAGCGAATCGTTTGTATCTTAATTATCTGCATGTCACCCAACACAACACGCCAGACGGCGGCATTCCGACCATCGGTTTGCCGGGCTATTCTGCCCCATCTGCGGGAACGGCGGCCCTGAATCATTCCGGAAAAGTTGATACGCATAATTTTTATGGCACGGATTCCGATTACGATGATTCGACCACCGACACCGCTACCATGCGTTTTGAGCACGACATTAGCGAGAACACCACTATTCGCAACACTACGCGTTGGTCGCGCGTGAAGCAGGATTACCTGATGACGGCGATTATGGGCGGGGCATCAAATATTACCCAGCCCACCAGCAATGTGGATAGCTGGACCTGGTCCCGTATTGCGAATACTAAAGATGTGAGTAATAAAATTCTCACCAACCAGACCAACCTGACCTCGACGTTCTATACCGGCTCTATCGGTCATGATGTCAGTACCGGCGTGGAATTTACCCGTGAAACACAAACCAACTACGGCGTTAATCCGCTGACGTTACCCGCGGTGAATATTTATCATCCTGACAGCAGCATTCATCCTGGCGGCCTGACGCGCAACGGCGCAAACGCCAATGGTCAGACGGATACCTTCGCAATTTACGCCTTCGATACGCTGCAAATCACCCGTGATTTTGAGTTGAACGGCGGGATCCGTCTGGATAATTATCATACTGAATATGACAGTGCCACCGCCTGCGGCGGCAGTGGCCGAGGTGCCGTTACCTGCCCAGCTGGCGTGGCGAAAGGTTCTCCGGTCACCACTGTTGACACCGCCAAGTCTGGCAATCTGGTGAACTGGAAAGCCGGGGCGCTGTATCACCTGACGGAAAACGGCAATGTCTATATTAACTATGCCGTTTCCCAGCAGCCGCCGGGTGGCAACAACTTCGCCCTTGCGCAGTCTGGCAGCGGTAACAGTGCCAACCGCACCGATTTTAAACCGCAAAAAGCCAACACCAGCGAGATTGGCACCAAATGGCAGGTTCTGGATAAACGCCTGTTGCTTACCGCCGCGCTGTTCCGTACTGATATCGAAAATGAAGTTGAGCAAAATGACGACGGAACTTACTCGCAATACGGTAAGAAACGCGTCGAAGGCTATGAGATATCCGTGGCCGGGAATATCACTCCCGCGTGGCAGGTGATTGGCGGCTATACCCAGCAAAAAGCAACCATCAAAAACGGCAAAGATGTTGCCCAGGATGGTTCCTCATCGCTGCCCTATACGCCTGAGCACGCCTTCACGTTATGGAGCCAGTATCAGGCAACCGATGATATTTCCGTTGGTGCGGGCGCACGCTATATCGGCAGTATGCATAAAGGTTCTGACGGCGCGGTGGGAACGCCAGCGTTTACCGAAGGTTATTGGGTCGCCGACGCTAAACTGGGGTATCGGGTTAATCGCAATCTCGACTTCCAGCTAAACGTCTACAACCTGTTTGATACCGATTACGTCGCCTCAATCAACAAGAGCGGCTACCGTTATCACCCGGGCGAGCCAAGAACCTTCCTGCTCACGGCCAATATGCATTTCTGATTCAGATGTGGGGCGCAGGCCCCACTTTTTGGAGAACTTGTATGATGTACCACATTCCCGGCATGCTATCGCCAAAGGACGTCGCCCGGTTTCGCGAACAACTGGAACAAGCCGAATGGGTGGATGGACGCGTCACCACCGGCGCACAAGGCGCGCAAGTTAAGAACAATCAACAGGTCGACACCCGCAGTGCGTTATACGCCGCCCTGCAAAATGAGGTGCTGAACGCGGTTAACCAACATGCATTGTTCTTTGCCGCTGCCTTGCCGCGTACCCTTTCCACGCCGCTGTTTAATCGTTATCAGAACAATGAAACTTACGGTTTTCATGTGGATGGCGCGGTACGCAGTCACCCACAAAACGGCTGGATGCGCACTGACCTTTCTGCCACGCTGTTTTTAAGCGATCCACAAAGCTACGACGGCGGCGAACTGGTCGTTAATGACACCTTCGGACAACATCGGGTAAAACTCCCGGCAGGCGATCTGGTGTTGTACCCTTCCAGCAGCCTGCACTGCGTGACCCCCGTAACCCGTGGCGTACGGGTGGCATCATTTATGTGGATCCAGTCGATGATCCGCGATGATAAAAAGCGCGCCATGCTGTTCGATCTGGACAACAATATTCAGTCGCTGAAAAGCCGCTATGGTGAAAGTGAAGAGATCCTGTCGCTGCTCAATCTTTATCATAATCTGCTGAGGGAATGGTCGGAGATCTGACGCTTGAACTGCCCGAGTTCGTCCCTATATTAGCTACACTTAACTGTACAAGTATTGATATGGGGAGGACGATATGGCATCCGGTTGGGCTAACGATGACGCCGTCAACGAACAGATCAACAGTACAATTGAAGATGCGATTGCCCGCGCTCGGGGTGAAATTCCGCGTGGCGAAAGCCTGTATGAATGTGAAGAGTGCGGAGCCCCCATCCCGCAAGCCCGTCGGGAAGCCATTCCTGGTGTACGCTTATGCATTCATTGTCAGCAGGAGAAAGATTTACAAAAACCAGCTTATACAGGATATAATCGCAGAGGTTCGAAAGACAGCCAGTTACGTTAACTACAACTGGCGGGATGTATAGCGAGTATAATTTGTATTTTGCGTGGCATTCCGTGCCTTTAACGCTGTCGTGACTGCCACGCTGCATAAAACAAGTCCATAAGTTCAACAAATAAATGGATTATCAGTATGTTAGATATCAATCAATTTATTTGAACAAGGCGGTCAATTCTCTTCGATTTTATCTCTCGTAAAAAAACGTGATACTCATCACATCGACGAAACAACGTCACTTATACAAAAATCACCTGCGAGAGATTAATTATGAAAACTATCAATACTGTTGTTGCTGCTATGGCTCTTTCAACTTTGTCATTTGGCGTGTTCGCGGCGGAACCGGTAACGGCATCCCAGGCACAGAACATGAATAAAATCGGCGTGGTTTCTGCCGATGGCGCATCCACCCTCGATGCCCTGGAAGCGAAACTGGCTGAGAAAGCTGCGGCTGCTGGTGCCAGCGGATACAGCATCACTTCTGCCACCAACAACAATAAATTAAGCGGAACTGCGGTTATCTATAAGTAATTCGTAGGCTGGATATGGCGTTTGCGCTACGTCCAGCAAAAGTATTTCCCTGTCTGTTTGCCGACAGACGCATATGCTCTAACCCTCATTGATCCTATGTTACCCTTGTTTGCCCGTCCGTCACTGGACGGGCTTTTTTTTAGCTGGCTAACTGCTGACAGAAAGCCTGCAACGTCTCTTCCGGCATACCAATCTGCCGCGCCGCATCGCAAATGGCCTGCCAGCTTCCCGCGTCCAGTGGAATCCCCAACTCCTGCCGTTCGCAACGCGTGTTCACCTCCCACTCGCCCGGAAGCAAAATCGGTTTTTCGTCATCATGCGGCGAGGCTTTCACCCACTCGGCAAAGGCTTCGGTCTGCGCGCTACAATCCGGCGCGCCGAACAGTTCCGGGTTGATGATGATAGTGGTCATGCAGTTAAGAATGGCATCGGGACTGGTTTGTAACGTTTCCTGATGCGTCGTTTTACCGCCGGAAAGCGCCCCACCAAGAATTTCACACATCGCTGCAAGGGCGTAGCCTTTATGTTCGGCAAAGGTCAACAGCGAACCCAACGGCGACTCCTGCATTACCGCCGGATTGGTCGTCGGCATGCCGTTAACGTCAATCAGGCAACCTGGCGGCACGGGGACGCCTTTATGCCAGGCGACGCGAGTTTTCCCAAATGCGATGGCGCTGGTGGCGTAATCGAGCAACAGCGGGAAATTATCTTTACGTGGGAAAACCACACAGAACGGGTTGGTGCCAAAGCGGCTGTCGCGGCCGTGGAACGGCGCGACCATTGGAATACCCACCACGCTAACAAAGTGGATAGAGACAAACCCCGCCGCTGCACACTGCTCCGCCCAGTAACCGATACGGCCGATATGATGCGAGTTATGTAGCGCCACGGCAGCAATACCGTGCTGATGCGCTTTCTCAATCCCCAGCGCCATCGCTTCGTGTGCCGCTACCTGACCAAATGCGCGATCACCATCGAGCGTGACCGCCGCCCCCGCCTCTTTAACGATTTTGGCATGGTGGTTAATTTGCAGATGCCCCTGACTCCAGGAACGCACATAGCTTGGGATCATGCCAATACCATGTGAATCATGCCCTGCCAGGTTTGCCGCGATTAAATGATCGGCAACTAATTTCGCTTCTTGTTCCTCGCTACCCATCTGACGAAATACAGCCTGAATAAAACTGTGCAACGTCTGAGCATCAAAGCGATGACCACTTTCCATGGTTAACTCCTGTTTATGTTATGTGTTTGTTGTTTTTTTATGCTGCACGCCGGGCGCGGGAAGGTCAATAAAGATGCAGGAATTTCATATTGCGGTGGGGTAAAAGCCGGATGACGTGGCTCATCCGGCTGAGATAAAAATTAAAATGCCTGATTAACGCGCGCCAGGCCATCGCTGATAGTTGCCGCTTCCCCCGTAGCCACCAGGCAGCAAGCCATCTGGATTTTCAGCGATTCGGGAATCGGTTCGCTGCCAGCCAGGCAACGCTCAATCCACTGCGCCGTGGTTTCCGGATCTTTTGCTTGTGGCAGTAACTCGCTACCAGCAGGGTCCTGTTTTTCATACAGCACCCGCATTCCTTCGCGGTCAATGAGATTGATCTGCGGGCAGCGCTGCGGATTAGCATACACTTCACCTTCAGTACCATGCATTAGTAGCGCCCGCCCGCCGATATCGCTAAAGAACTTCGCGACGCGTCCAATGTATTCCGGATGCGAAACGCTGGAAAGACGCAGCGCCTCACCTTCGGCAAATGGTGTCGCCAGTTTCGCCAGGGTATGTGCACTGTTACGCACGCCCATCCGCCAGCGCATCGCCAGTTGTTTTTCCAGCGGCGGGCAAAACGCGCCGACTGGCATAAACACCGGTTGATGTTCGTCGAGCTTCGCCTGCGCCTGCCCGCCGTGCAACGTTGGCGTAATACCCATCAGTTCGAAAATGGTTTCTGTCAGCACGCGAGTTGGATCTTCGCTAACCCCGTGAACCACCACAGGAAAACCGAGTTTGTGCAGCAGAATCGCCAACAACGGCGTCAGGTTGGCCTGTTTACGCGCGCCGTTGTAACTGGGGATGACTATCGGCATCGGCTTGCTAACAGGCGGCGTCAGTTTGATGGTGTGATTTTGCATGGCTTCGTAAAAGCCGAGCATCTCTGCTTCCCCTTCCCCTTTGATACGCAGCGCAATCAATACGCCGCCCAACTCAAGGTCAGGGACTTCACCATTGAGCATATGGGCATACAGACCGCGCGCAGTATCCCGGTCTAAATCGCGCGCGTGGTTTTTCCCGCGCCCGATCTCTTTAATGATTTTGCGATAGTCCATTTACGACTCCTTACCTGACTCACATCATTAACGCCGCCGACGGCGTGGGGATTTCGTTTTTTCTTTCTTTTTAACTATACCTTCAGGGACTTCCGGTTGCTCTATCGGAAATACCGGTAATGCATCCAGTAGTCGCTTGCCATAATTTTTGGTCAGCAAGCGTTTGTCGTAAATCACCACTTCGCCCCAGCAACCGTGGCTTCGAATCAGTCGCCCAACCTGCTGAATCAGGTTAAACGAGGCGCTCGGCAGGCTTTGTACTTCAAACGGATAGCGGTTGAGGCTTTTCAGCCATTCACCTTCGGTGATCACCACCGGGCTGTCGATGGGCGGAAAAGCGATTTTGTGGATATGCACCTGGCTGAGCAGATCACCTTTCAAATCAAGCCCTTCGGCAAATGACTGTAAACCCACCAGCACGCTACGCTCACCGTTGGCGACGCGTTTGCGGTGCAGTTCAACTAAACGGTAACGCGGCTGATCGCCCTGCACCAGCAACATCAGGCGTAAATCCGTCACATAGTCGAGAAATCGCTGCATTGCCCGTCCGCTGGCAAACAGCACCAACATACCGAGATGTTTTTTGCTCTCCACCTGTTCACGGAAAAAGGCCGCCATTTCAGCAATGTGCTGTTCTTCGTTGTCGATGGAAGGCTCAAAGCGCATCCGGGGAATAACAATTTTGCCCTGTTCGCAGTGGTTAAAGGGCGAATCCAGCGCCACAAAGCGGTCACCCGCTTTCTCTTTCAGCCCGCTCATCTCCTGCAAACGCGAAAAACTGTTCAGCGAACGCAAGGTTGCGGAGGTAACAATAATGTGCGGAATACTACGCCACAACAGCCTTTCCAGCTGATCGCTGACACGTATTCCCACGCAGTGAAACCAAAGGTGTAACTGCCCGTCGCGCTCTTCCCGCGTCGCCCATTTAGTGACGGGTGCACCGGAAGATTGCGCCAGAGACGCCAGCCGCCAGAGTTTGCTTTGCGCCTCGAACATCCCCAACGCGCGGTTCATCTGCAAAATCAACCGATGCAGACGCACAATGTCGTGGCTGCCGGTTTTCTCACTTAAATCGTTAAGAAATAACTCCGCCAGACCACGCAGCATCTCGGTGAGTTTTGCCAGCCGCTGGCAGATCTCCAGCACTTCATCAGGCAGTTCGCCCATCGCAAAACGGTGCTCTGCCTCCTGCCCGGCAGGCATGTAGAGATTGAGAATGTTGTTTAACGAGGCGATAAGCTCATACAGCTCTTCACAATGCGCATTCAAACGTTCAGGGATTGCCAGCGGTGGGATCGTCTTCGGGCGAAACTGCTCCATACAGGTAGCAACAAGCTTCGTAAACAAGTCCAGCTGCAGCCGATACCACGGCGCGGTAATTTCGGCGCTCATCTCCAGCGCATCCCGTGCCACATCAGGCAAGTGATGACCTTCATCCAGCACCAGCAGTAAATTTTTCGGGTCAGGCAATACGGCTTCGCTTTCCATCGCCGCCATCACCAGCGCATGGTTTGCCACCACCACTTCGGCTTCCTGAATTTCCCGACGAGCGACAAAAAACGGGCATTCGCGATAGTAATAACAGTTGCGGTTGAGGCAGCTGGCTTTGTCGGTACTCAAACGACGCCAGAGATCGTCATCAATGGCGATATCCGTATGATCGCGCAGACCATCCCATTTATAAGTGTCGAGATCGCCCTTCAACTTCGCACAACGTTTTTGCTCTTCCTGATTGTTCGGCGTCAGTTCGTCGTCAAGAAACGCCAGCAGATCCTGTTGCGTGGGTTCAGTGCTGGCGAGCGCCGTCAGATTACGCGGGCAAACGTAGCGCCCACGCCCGAAAGCGGCGGTAAATTTAAGATCGGGAATGATCTTTTTCAGCAACGGTAAATCTTTGCTGTAGATCTGATCCTGCAAGGCCACGTTAGCGGTACTCACCACCAGCGTTTTTTGCTCTTCGCGAGCA
Organism: Escherichia sp. MOD1-EC5189; assembly: GCF_002966045.1. Taxonomy (NCBI): domain Bacteria; kingdom Pseudomonadati; phylum Pseudomonadota; class Gammaproteobacteria; order Enterobacterales; family Enterobacteriaceae; genus Escherichia; species Escherichia sp. MOD1-EC5189. The sequence goes on from NZ_PTRX01000013.1 coordinate 84,263, forward strand.
ATGGCTATGCCGGGGATTAAATAGGAGAGCGTTTTCCCAACGCCGGTGGGTGCTTCAATCGCCAGATGCCGCCCTTCTTCTCCGGCCAGCGTTTTGGCGACGTCCGCAATCATCTGCCGCTGCGGCGCACGGGGAATAAAGTCGGGGATCTGTTCCTGAAGCGCCTTATACCAGGCGGCAATTTGCGCTTTAAGCGCGGCGGTTAATGCCATGAGAAAACCTGAAATACTGTATAAACAGCCAATATTGTGGCATTTTTCGGTTTTCAGGGGTAATGGTTTTTCTGTTTCTGGAAAGCTGCTCGCAATAACGCCCTCTCGCAATATATTTGATTGAAAGTTCGACGGCACGGTGAGCGCCAGTCTTCAGGGCAGAAAACAGCAAGTGATACCGCATTTCGTGGTTACACTTGCCGCCGTCATCGCTTCGCAGGAACCGGTATTGCCCGCCCTGGCCTGAGCCAGGGCCATCAATGCCATTATCCTGTTGGGATCTTTACAGCCATGCGTCTGGCGTCCACTCGGATAAAACTTTAGAAAAACGATATTGTGCGTAGCGGACCATATCACGATATAACGAACTTATACGCAGCTGGTTGGCCTCTTCATTAGACAGATTATTGAAATCAAGCAATACCGCTTTGTATGTATTAAAAGTTTGACTGCTTATCATATTTTCATCTAAAGAGTGAGCTTTAGCCAATAAAGCAAATGCATAACGTTTTAAAATTTTTGACGCATCAGGAATACCGTAAAAGACATTACTGTGAGAAATATTTGCAAATACGGCAGACAGACAGAAAAATATTTTAGACTTATCACTTTCACTGGCCTCTTTGAGATCCAGCATCGTTAATAGATTAGTGTAATGTTTTTCTTTCAAAGTATGCTGTTGCCATTGGTCTGAATCGGTCATCAAAGAGGAAAATAATGATTTAAATTCTGTCGGTTGATTATCCGATTCTGGCACAAAGTCTGTTTTTCGCATTATTGCTGACATAAATACATCACGAATATAACCTTTCAATCCAAGAGCATTGAGAATCAATTGGTGTTTCTTATTTTTCTGCGCATATTCCCATCCTTTTGCAAATAAAGGAAATGCACGCGTACAAATCGTTTCTGGATCATCTCTGACAACTTCATGGGTATCCTGCAAAGATGGATAAATAGAGTAACTATTCCAGATGGTCTTTTTCTGAACATTTGGCTCGAGCATTGAGATTAACGCCTGGTGCGATAAACGCATTACTCGCCCGGAGTTATCGGATGATAACAGGATATAACATTTATTATTTTTATCTAACAATCCTTGCTGCTCATTGAAATTCAATTTTATTTCTGCAGTAACGAATTGTTTTATTTCAGGTAATACCTGATAATTGTGATAAAGGTCAAATGCTAAGTTTTTCTCTTCAACACTTCTGTTTTCAAAAAGCAAATCAACAAATTGAATAAATCTATAATTTTCAGAAACCATCAACTCTGGTCTCTTTAAAAAGAGAGCATAGAAAAAGTTTATTATTTCCGCATCGTTACTCAGATTTTTATTTCTGAAGTAGCACAGATACGTATCCAGTACGCGCATAACAAGTTCATGATCGCTATTAAGTGGGGATTTTAATAGTTTTGCTATTATAGACGATGGGAATGCTACCATGTCCCGCAGCGTGAAGAGTTCCATGCCATCAGTTAATTGCGATAGCAAATCTTTTACTGTTTTTATGTTATAAGTATTATCATTGAATGATTCGTCTGCCAGAGACTCTAGTTTTTCTATCATCCCCCCGATTACAAATATATCTTTTTCGCTCTCCACGTCATGATTAGACATATCATCGACGATATCTTTAACTTTACTATCACTTTCATATAGTTTTTCTCTCACAATATTATTAGCGTTTACTGCAGAAGTCGCATCATAATAGGATGGCGGAATAATAACAGAGAATTCGTTAGTGAATATAGAATGATATGCAAGATTATCATCATTCAATTTCTCACCAACGTTAAGCGAATTAATATCCCTCAGAATATGCGTCTCAATCTGACTGTCAAAAAGACTTTTAGAAAAACCACTACCTTCAGTCAGTTCAATTTTCATCCTGAGTATTTTATTTTTGAGGTCAGAAAATGTATTTACATAAGGAATAAAAACATCTGATGAATTAGAGTTATTTTTCTTTCCATTAATATTATCTATTCTGACGGTGATCCCTTTCTCATCACGATGAATTGCATTATTCATATTTATAGAGATCACATTTTCATGTCTGGATTGCCCGGTTTTAATCGTCATATTGATATCATTTGCGCTGATCTCCGAAATCTCACTGACGAATTTTTTAAATGCATTATAGCGCTGGTGGCCAGCATTAAATTTGCCAAATGAAACATAATATGCGAAGTGTTCAAGGAAACCATGTAATTCCAGTAAATTAACCGGGTCAGAACCCTGCACCATATTTAATAACATCGTCGCATAACCATTGCATTTTGAACAATCCATACACCGCTCCTTTGCACATGAATGATCTGCGGATCATAAGCCTGGCAAAATAGGGAATCTTACAGAAATCGCTCATTTTTAACTTTTCGTACTGCAAACTCAGGATCAACCGGGTTATGAAAGTCTGCTGCTGTACGGATCTAAACAGGCTGACAATCAATCTTTCTATCAATAAGCAGAAATGAGCGATTTTTGATAGTTTATTGGAAATGCTAAAGATATACGGTAATGAAACGACTGCACACTTTATTTTGCTTAGGGAGATAGTCGGATACACTATAGACAATGAAAATAATAAAATCAGGGACAGAATCAAGCTAATACTAAATCACATATCTCATAATAATTTTCCAGATGATGAACAAACACTTTATGCAATAGCATGTTTATTCCAGACTTTCCCAGAATTTGTTTATGAATATCAACCAATGTTATTAACAATAATTCAAATTGCAAGAAGAAATAATTTCATTGCCATTTTATATACACAAGATAGATCATAAAGCAAATTTATTAAAACAATAAAATCAGACATGTCATGCATGTCTGACCGTGTTACCTGAATAATGGGCAAAAGCCTGTGATACTCTTTTGCCCTTACATGGTATTACTGCGCAGCGGCAGGTTTACGCGGACGGCGACGGCGTTGTTGCTCACCTGCTGGTTTGGCATCGCCGAGACGACGAGATGGTTTTTCTGCAGGTTTCGCGCTTGCAGATTTTGCGCCACCTTCCCCACGGCGTGGTTGCTGTTGACCGCGACCACCACCTTGCCCACGACCGCCGCCGCCACGTTGCTGGCGACCGTTCTGGATCGGTTCGGCTTTGATTGACGGGTCCGGCTCATAGCCCGGAATCGCAATGCGTGGAATCTCTTTTTTCAGCAGTTTTTCGATATCACGCAGAAGTTTGTGTTCATCCACACACACCAGCGATAACGCTTCACCAGTTGCCGCTGCACGACCGGTACGCCCGATACGGTGGACGTAATCTTCCGGTACGTTTGGCAGTTCATAGTTGACGACGTGCGGCAACTCTTCGATATCCAGACCGCGTGCAGCGATGTCAGTTGCCACCAGAACACGAATATCGCCCGATTTAAAATCGGCCAGTGCACGAGTACGCGCACCTTGCGATTTATTACCGTGGATCGCCGCACTGCGGATACCATCTTTATTGAGCTGTTCAGCCAGATGGTTAGCACCGTGTTTGGTACGGGTAAACACCAGCACCTGCTGCCAGTTCCCTTTACCAATCATGTGCGACAGTAATTCGCGTTTACGTTTCTTATCGACAAAGTGAACGTGCTGGGTCACCTGATCAGACGCGGTATTGCGGCGTGCCACTTCGATTTCCAGCGGGTTGTGCAGCAGTTTTTCCGCCAGGTTTTTAATATCGTCTGAGAAAGTGGCGGAGAACAACAGGTTCTGGCGCTTCGCTGGAAGCTTAGTCAACACACGACGGATATCGTGGATAAAGCCCATGTCGAGCATGCGGTCAGCTTCATCGAGGACGAGAATTTCAACCTGATCCAGCTTCACTGCATTCTGATGTTCCAGGTCCAGCAAACGCCCCGGCGTTGCCACCAGCACATCAACGCCACCGCGCAGCTTCATCATCTGCGGGTTGATGCTGACGCCGCCAAATACGACCAGCGAACGAATGTTCAGGTATTTGCTGTAATCACGGACGTTTTCGCCAATCTGTGCAGCCAGTTCACGGGTTGGGGTAAGAATGAGCGCACGGACCGGACGACGCCCTTTGGCGTGCGGCTGGCGAGTAATCAAATGTTGCAACAGGGGCAGCGTAAAGCCCGCTGTTTTGCCAGTGCCGGTCTGGGCGCTAGCCATAAGGTCGCGGCCTTCCAGCACCGCAGGGATCGCCTGCTGCTGAATAGGGGTGGGTTCACGGTAACCCTGCTCGGCAACGGCGCGCAGGATATCAGGGCTTAAACCCAAAGAATCGAAAGACATAACTACTCCGAACCGCCCCGACCGTTACCGGTGTAGTTTTCAGGGAGATACTGAAAAGGAAAATGACAAAAACCACAATGTCATGAGGGAGCGGAGTGTAGCAGTTTTTGTGACGCAGCGCATAAATTATCCCTGTGACTGGCGTTGCTAAAATTCCTGGTCATACTGGACAACTCCCATATGGAGTCATAATCTTAATCAATCATTTGATTAAGAATGGACTGTGCGATGAATAATCCTGCCATGACAATCAAGGGTGAACAGGCTAAAAAACAGCTGATTGCTGCCGCACTGGCGCAGTTTGGCGAATATGGAATGAACGCCACCACCCGCGAGATAGCCGCCCAGGCCGGGCAGAATATCGCTGCCATCACCTATTACTTCGGTTCGAAAGAAGATTTATATCTCGCCTGCGCCCAATGGATTGCCGATTTCATTGGCGAGCAGTTCCGTCCGCACGCTGAAGAAGCCGAACGCTTGTTCGCACAACCACAGCCGGATCGCGCAGCTATTCGTGAACTGATCCTTCGTGCCTGCAGGAACATGATTAAGCTGCTCACCCAGGATGACACCGTCAACCTCAGCAAGTTTATCTCCCGTGAGCAACTCTCTCCTACGGCAGCCTACCACCTGGTGCATGAACAGGTGATTAGCCCGCTACACAGCCACCTTACACGCCTGATTGCCGCCTGGACCGGCTGCGACGCCAACGACACCCGCATGATCCTTCATACCCATGCGTTGATTGGTGAGATTCTGGCGTTTCGTCTTGGCAAAGAAACTATTTTGTTACGTACCGGCTGGACCGCGTTCGATGAAGAAAAGACCGAACTGATTAACCAGACGGTAACCTGTCATATCGACCTGATTTTGCAAGGATTATCGCAAAGGAGTTTGTAGTGATGAAAAAACCTGTCGTGATCGGACTGGCGGTAGTGGTACTTGCCGCCGTGGTTGCCGGAGGCTACTGGTGGTATCAAAGCCGCCAGGATAACGGCCTGACGCTGTATGGCAACGTGGATATTCGCACCGTGAATCTTAGCTTCCGTGTCGGTGGTCGCGTTGAATCGCTGGCCGTAGACGAAGGTGATGCGATTAAAGCGGGCCAGGTGCTGGGCGAACTGGATCATAAGCCGTATGAAATTGCCCTGATGCAGGCAAAAGCGGGTGTTTCGGTGGCACAGGCGCAGTATGACCTGATGCTTGCCGGGTATCGCGATGAAGAAATCGCTCAGGCCGCCGCCGCCGTAAAACAGGCGCAGGCCGCATATGACTATGCGCAGAACTTCTACAACCGCCAGCAAGGGTTGTGGAAAAGTCGCACTATTTCGGCAAACGACCTGGAAAATGCCCGCTCCTCGCGCGACCAGGCGCAGGCAACGCTGAAATCAGCACAGGATAAATTGCGTCAGTATCGCTCCGGTAATCGTGAACAGGACATCGCCCAGGCGAAAGCCAGTCTCGAACAGGCGCAGGCGCAACTGGCGCAGGCGGAGCTGAATTTACAGGACTCAACGTTAATAGCACCGTCTGATGGCACGCTGTTAACCCGCGCGGTAGAGCCTGGCACGGTGCTCAATGAAGGTGGCACAGTCTTTACCGTCTCACTGACACGTCCGGTGTGGGTGCGCGCTTATGTTGATGAACGTAATCTCGACCAGGCCCAGCCGGGGCGCAAAGTGCTGCTCTATACCGATGGTCGCCCGGACAAACCGTATCACGGGCAGATTGGTTTCGTTTCGCCTACCGCTGAATTTACCCCGAAAACTGTCGAAACGCCGGATCTGCGTACTGACCTCGTCTATCGCCTGCGTATTGTGGTGACCGACGCCGATGATGCCTTACGCCAGGGAATGCCGGTGACGGTGCAATTCGGTAACGAGGCAGGACATGAATGATGCCGTTATTACGCTGAACGGTCTGGAAAAACGCTTTCCGGGCATGGACAAGCCCGCCGTCGCGCCGCTCGACTGTACCATTCATGCTGGTTATGTAACGGGGCTGGTGGGGCCGGATGGCGCAGGTAAAACCACACTGATGCGCATGCTGGCGGGATTACTGAAACCCGATAGCGGCAGCGCCACGGTGATTGGCTTTGATCCGATCAAAAACGACGGCGCGCTGCACGCCGTTCTCGGCTATATGCCGCAGAAATTCGGCCTGTATGAAGATCTCACGGTGATGGAGAACCTCAATCTGTACGCGGATTTGCGCAGCGTCACCGGTGAAGCGCGGAAGCAGACTTTTGCTCGCCTGCTGGAGTTTACATCTCTTGGCCCGTTTACCGGACGTCTGGCGGGCAAGCTCTCCGGCGGGATGAAGCAAAAACTCGGCCTGGCCTGTACGCTGGTGGGCGAACCGAAAGTGTTGCTGCTCGATGAACCTGGCGTCGGCGTTGACCCTATCTCACGCCGCGAATTGTGGCAGATGGTGCATGAGCTGGCAGGCGAAGGGATGTTAATCCTCTGGAGTACCTCGTATCTCGACGAAGCCGAACAGTGCCGTGACGTGTTACTGATGAACGAAGGCGAGTTGCTGTATCAGGGAGAACCGACGGCCCTGACGCAAACCATGGCCGGACGTAGCTTTCTGATGACCAGCCCACACGAGGGCAACCGCAAATTGTTGCAACGCGCCTTGAAACTGCCACAGGTGAGCGACGGCATGATTCAGGGGAAATCGGTACGTCTGATCCTCAAAAAAGAGGCCACACCAGACGATATTCGCCACGCCGACGAGATGCCAGAAATCGACATCAGCCAAACCACGCCCCGCTTTGAAGATGCGTTTATTGATTTGCTGGGCGGTGCCGGAACCTCAGAATCACCGCTGGGCGCAATATTGCATACGGTGGAAGGTACACCTGGCGAGACGGTGATCGAAGCGAAAGAGCTGACCAAAAAGTTTGGCGATTTTGCCGCCACCGATCACGTCAACTTTGCCGTCAAACGCGGTGAAATCTTTGGTTTGCTCGGGCCAAACGGCGCAGGGAAATCGACCACCTTTAAGATGATGTGCGGCTTGTTGGTACCGACCTCTGGCCAGGCGCTGGTGCTGGGGATGGATCTGAAAGAGAGTTCTGGCAAAGCGCGCCAGCATCTCGGCTATATGGCGCAAAAGTTTTCGCTCTATGGCAACCTGACGGTCGAACAGAATTTACGCTTTTTTTCTGGTGTGTATGGCTTACGCGGGCGGGCGCAGAACGAAAAAATCGCCCGTATGAGCGAAGCGTTTGGCCTGAAAAGTATCGCCTCCCACGCGACCGATGAACTGCCATTAGGTTTTAAACAGCGGCTGGCGCTGGCTTGTTCGCTGATGCATGAACCGGACATTCTGTTTCTCGACGAACCGACTTCCGGCGTTGATCCCCTCACCCGCCGCGAATTTTGGCTGCATATCAACAGCATGGTAGAGAAAGGCGTCACGGTAATGGTCACCACCCACTTTATGGATGAAGCAGAATATTGTGACCGCATCGGCCTGGTGTACCGTGGGAAATTAATCGCCAGCGGCACGCCAGATGATTTGAAAGCGCAGTCGGCCAACGACGAGCAACCCGATCCCACAATGGAGCAGGCCTTTATTCAGTTGATCCACGACTGGGATAAGGAGCATAGCCATGAGTAATCCGATCCTGTCCTGGCGTCGCGTGCAGGCGCTGTGCGTCAAAGAGACGCGGCAGATCGTTCGCGATCCGAGTAGCTGGCTGATTGCAGTGGTGATCCCACTGTTGCTGCTGTTTATATTTGGCTACGGCATTAACCTCGACTCCAGCAAGCTGCGGGTTGGGATTTTGCTGGAACAGCGTAGCGAAGCGGCGCTGGATTTCACCCATACCATGACCGGTTCGCCCTACATCGACGCCACCATCAGCGATAACCGTCAGGAATTAATCGCCAAAATGCAGGCGGGAAAAATTCGTGGCCTGGTGGTGATTCCGGTGGATTTCGCCGAACAGATGGAGCGCGCCAACGCTACCGCGCCGATTCAGGTGATCACCGACGGCAGTGAGCCAAATACCGCTAACTTTGTGCAAGGTTATGTCGAAGGGATCTGGCAGATCTGGCAAATGCAGCGGGCAGAGGACAACGGGCAGACTTTTGAACCGCTTATCGACGTCCAGACTCGCTACTGGTTTAACCCGGCGGCGATTAGCCAGCACTTTATTATCCCCGGTGCGGTAACCATCATCATGACGGTTATCGGCGCGATTCTCACCTCGCTGGTGGTGGCGCGAGAATGGGAACGCGGCACCATGGAGGCGTTACTCTCTACGGAGATAACCCGCACGGAACTGTTGCTGTGTAAGCTGATCCCTTATTACTTCCTTGGGATGCTGGCGATGTTGCTGTGTATGCTGGTGTCAGTGTTTATTCTCGGCGTGCCGTATCGCGGGTCGCTGCTGATTCTGTTTTTTATCTCCAGCCTGTTTTTGCTCAGTACTCTGGGAATGGGACTGCTGATTTCCACAATTACCCGCAACCAGTTCAACGCCGCACAAGTTGCCCTGAACGCCGCTTTTCTGCCGTCGATTATGCTTTCCGGCTTTATTTTTCAGATAGACAGTATGCCCGCGGTGATCCGCGCGGTGACGTACATTATTCCCGCACGTTATTTCGTCAGCACCCTGCAAAGCCTGTTCCTCGCCGGGAATATTCCGGTGGTGCTGGTGGTGAACGTGCTGTTTTTGATCGCTTCGGCGGTGATGTTTATCGGCCTGACGTGGCTGAAAACCAAACGTCGGCTGGATTAGGGAGAAGAGCATGTTTCATCGCTTATGGACGTTAATCCGCAAAGAGTTGCAGTCGTTGCTGCGTGAACCGCAAACCCGCGCGATTCTGATTTTACCCGTGCTGATTCAGGTGATCCTGTTCCCGTTCGCCGCCACACTGGAAGTGACCAACGCCACCATCGCCATCTACGATGAAGATAACGGCGAGCATTCGGTGGAGCTGACCCAGCGTTTTGCCCGTGCCAGCGCCTTTACCCATGTGTTGCTGCTGAAAAGCCCGCAGGAGATCCGCCCAACCATCGACACGCAAAAGGCGTTATTGTTGGTACGTTTCCCGGCTGATTTCTCACGCAAATTGGATACCTTCCAGACCGCGCCATTGCAGTTGATCCTCGACGGACGCAACTCCAACAGTGCGCAAATTGCCGCCAACTACCTGCAACAGATCGTCAAAAATTATCAGCAGGAGCTGCTGGAAGGAAAACCGAAACCCAACAACAGCGAGCTGGTGGTACGCAACTGGTATAACCCGAATCTCGACTACAAATGGTTTGTGGTGCCGTCGCTGATCGCCATGATCACCACTATCGGCGTAATGATCGTCACGTCACTTTCCGTCGCCCGCGAACGTGAACAGGGTACGCTCGATCAGTTACTGGTTTCTCCCCTCACCACCTGGCAGATATTCATCGGCAAAGCCGTACCGGCATTAATTGTCGCCACCTTCCAGGCCACCATTGTGCTGGCGATTGGTATCTGGGCGTATCAAATCCCCTTCGCCGGATCGCTGGCGCTGTTCTACTTTACGATGGTGATTTACGGTTTATCGCTGGTGGGATTCGGTCTGTTGATTTCGTCACTCTGTTCAACGCAACAGCAGGCGTTTATCGGCGTGTTTGTCTTTATGATGCCCGCCATTCTCCTTTCCGGTTACGTTTCGCCAGTGGAGAACATGCCAGTGTGGCTGCAAAACCTGACGTGGATTAACCCTATCCGCCACTTTACGGACATTACCAAGCAGATTTATTTGAAGGATGCGAGTCTGGATATTGTGTGGAATAGTTTGTGGCCGCTACTGGTGATAACGGCCACGACAGGGTCAGCGGCGTACGCGATGTTTAGACGTAAGGTGATGTAACTTCTTATCTTTCGCCAGTAAAGACACTACTGCCGGGCCAGCAAGGATCGCCAGCCCTGCAATCGCCAGCAAAAAGTTGTTTTCCAGTACGCGGGACAACAGCCACAGCACAATCAGCGCTGCGCCAAAATACCAGGTTGTGGTCAGTTCTTCCAGCACATCTGCCACCTCACGCCAGCGTTGCTCGGGGTGGCGCTGAAACACCAGCATCATCACTACCGTGACACAATACAGTGCGCATAATCCTACGCCGACGTGAACCAGAGTTTTACTCATCCAGCCCACCACCAGCAGCGCCACTACCAGTAAATGCAACATAATCTGCCAGCAACTTAGACCCGTTGCGACACGAACACGTTGTTGCCACTTCATGGCTTCTCTCCTGAAGAATTTATCTCTACTTACTCAGAGTACCGAACTTTACGGAAAATTCCGTAAGACCGCACCTTTTTGTGACGCCGACTACACTATTTCAATGAGATAAGAGGCAAAGACAGGAAAATTATGCCCGATCAAACACAACAATTTTCGTTCAAGGTGCTCACCATCAATATTCACAAAGGCTTTACCGCGTTTAACCGACGCTTCATTTTGCCGGAACTTCGCGACGCCGTGCGTACCGTCAGCGCCGATATTGTTTGCCTGCAGGAAGTGATGGGCGCGCACGAAGTTCATCCGCTGCATGTGGAAAACTGGCCCGATACCTCGCACTACGAGTTTCTCGCTGACACTATGTGGAGCGATTTTGCCTACGGTCGCAATGCGGTGTACCCGGAAGGGCATCATGGAAACGCCGTACTATCGCGCTATCCCATTGAACATTATGAGAATCGTGATGTTTCGATCGATGGTGCAGAAAAGCGCGGCGTGCTCTACTGCCGTATTGTGCCGCCGATGACCGGAAAAGCGATTCATGTGATGTGCGTACATCTGGGCCTGCGTGAAGCGCACCGTCAGGCGCAGCTTGCGATGCTCGCTGAATGGGTGAATGAGCTGCCGGACGGCGAACCGGTATTAGTGGCAGGTGATTTCAACGACTGGCGGCAAAAAGCCAATCATCCCTTAAAAGTGCAGGCCGGGCTGGATGAGATTTTTACCCGCGCCCACGGACGCCCGGCGCGCACGTTTCCGGTGCAATTTCCTCTACTACGACTGGACAGGATCTATGTCAAAAATGCCAGCGCCAGCGCGCCAACCGCGTTGCCGCTGCGGACATGGCGACACCTTTCTGATCATGCCCCTTTAAGTGCGGAGATTCATTTATGAAATGTAGCTGGCGCGAAGGCAATAAGATCCAGTTGCTGGAAAACGGCGAGCAATATTATCCCGCGGTGTTTAAGGCGATTGGCGAGGCGCAAGAACGCATCATTCTTGAAACGTTTATCTGGTTTGAGGATGACGTCGGCAAACAGCTGCATGCGGCGCTACTGGCAGCAGCGCAACGCGGGGTGAAAGCGGAAGTCTTGCTGGATGGCTACGGTTCGCCGGATCTCAGCGATGAGTTTGTCAATGAACTGACGGCAGCTGGCGTGGTATTTCGCTACTACGATCCCCGCCCTCGCCTTTTTGGTATGCGCACCAATGTGTTTCGCCGGATGCATCGCAAAATTGTGGTGATCGACGCGCGTATCGCCTTTATTGGCGGGCTGAATTACTCCGCCGAGCATATGTCCAGTTATGGTCCAGAGGCTAAACAGGATTACGCGGTACGTCTGGAAGGGCCGATTGTCGAAGATATTCTCCAGTTTGAACTGGAAAACCTGCCAGGACACAGCGCAGCACGGCGCTGGTGGCGACGTCATCACAAAGCGGAAGAAAACCGCCAGCCGGGAGAATCGCAGGTATTATTGGTTTGGCGCGATAACGAAGAACATCGCGATGATATCGAACGCCACTATCTGAAAATGCTCACTCAGGCGCGTCGGGAAGTGATTATCGCCAACGCGTACTTCTTTCCTGGCTATCGATTTTTGCACGCCTTACGTAAAGCGGCACGGCGCGGGGTGCGGATCAAGCTGATCATTCAGGGCGAACCGGATATGCCCATTGTCAGAGTCGGCGCGCGTTTACTGTACAACTATCTGGTTAAAGGCGGCGTTCAGGTATTTGAGTACCGCCGCCGCCCGCTCCACGGTAAAGTGGCATTGATGGACGATCACTGGGCGACGGTAGGGTCCAGTAATCTCGATCCGCTCAGTTTGTCGCTAAATCTCGAAGCAAACGTCATCATTCACGATCGTAATTTTAACCAGACGCTACGCGATAATCTGAACGGCATCATCGCCGCCGACTGTCAACAAGTGGATGAATCCATGCTGCCGAAACGCACCTGGTGGAACCTGACCAAAAGCGTGCTGGCATTCCATTTTTTGCGCCACTTCCCGGCGCTGGTGGGCTGGCTTCCGGCGCACACGCCGCGTCTGGCGCAAGTTGATCCCCCCGCACAACCGACAATGGAAACTCAGGATCGGATAGAAACTGAAAATACGGGGGTGAAACCCTGATGAGTAAATCACGCCCGCGCTGGCGCTTAGCAAAGAAGATCCTCACCTGGCTGTTTTTTATCGCAGTGATTGTGTTGCTGGTGATCTACGCCAAAAAGGTAGACTGGGAAGAGGTCTGGAAGGTCATCCGCGACTACAATCGCGTTGCGTTGCTCAGTGCGATTGGGCTGGTGGTCGTCAGCTATCTGATATATGGCTGCTACGACCTGCTCGCCCGTTTCTACTGCGGTCACAAACTGGCGAAGCGCCAGGTGATGCTGGTGTCGTTTATCTGTTACGCCTTCAACCTGACGCTCAGTACCTGGGTCGGCGGCATAGGTATGCGCTATCGTTTGTACTCCCGGCTAGGGTTACCGGGCAGCACTATTACGCGGATTTTCTCGCTCAGTATTACCACCAACTGGCTGGGCTATATTTTGCTGGCCGGGATTATCTTTACCGCAGGCGTGGTGGAGCTGCCGGATCACTGGTATGTCGATCAAACTACGCTGCGTATTCTCGGCATTGGCTTACTGCTGATTATCGCGGTTTATTTGTGGTTTTGCGCTTTCGCGAAGCACCGCCATATGACCATCAAAGGGCAAAAGCTGGTGCTGCCTTCATGGAAATTCGCCCTCGCCCAGATGCTGATTTCCAGCGTTAACTGGATGGTAATGGGAGCGATTATCTGGCTGTTGCTGGGTCAAAACGTGAACTATTTCTTTGTACTGGGCGTATTACTGGTAAGCAGTATTGCCGGGGTAATTGTGCATATTCCGGCGGGAATTGGTGTACTGGAAGCGGTGTTTATCGCGCTACTGGCTGGGGAGCATACCTCCAAAGGCACAATTATCGCCGCCCTGCTCGCTTACCGTGTGCTGTATTACTTTATCCCGCTGCTGCTGGCGCTGATCTGTTACCTGTTGCTGGAAAGCCAGGCGAAGAAGCTACGAGCGAAAAATGAAGCGGTAATGTGAAGTTCAGTTAAATTCTTTTGGTTTGTGCAGATTGTTAGCAAAGTGCTATTTATTCATGGCGGATGCGGCGTGAACGCCTTATCCGCCCTACAAAACCGGACTAAGTTAATAGTTTACAATTCCAGTCAGTATCAGCTAAGCATAATGGATCAGCCTCATTACATTTCTTCAGGATTTTATTCATGAGGTTATATAAAAACGATTAACACGCATTTTCCAAAAAGAGAAACTTATCTATTTTTTACGGCTAATGAAAAAACCGCGTATGCCTTTGCCAGACAAGTGTTATCGCTATTGCTGCAAGTATCCCAAAGAAGCCGATAAAATAGTAATAGAGTGTTAATGCACCTGTAAAAGCGCAACGAACCGGACTCCACAACTCTTCGCTATGGCATTTCCCCGCCAGTTCCAGGAGTTTATTTCGTCCATGCGAGATAATGCCTGACCATAAGACAATCATTAAGCAACTTATTACCCAAACAGGCCGTTCACTCATTAATGCGGTATTTACACTGATCACCAGAGTCAACCCTGTCAACGTCATCATAATGATGAAACGGTGAGAACCAGGATCAACATTAAATAATAAACTGGCCAGCATACTGATTAAAAACATCGCGCCCGCAGTGCTGAACACAAGGATAATGGCAGATACAGGAACTAAACTTGCAACCACAATCGCCACCAAAGAGAGTAAAAACAGATATATAACGCCTGAGATGGCAGCATTTATCTTGTTGATATCCTTACTTAAACCATACATACAAAGTAATAATAATCCTATGGCGACATACATTTGCGGTGAATCATATTTTGTTGCCGTAATTTCGAGATGCTTAGCTCCCCAGGCCAGTCCTGCGGTTGCCGCCAAACCGACAGCGGTAATGAGCCATATGGCATTTAATATCCTGGCCTCGTACTGAAAATCATTAGTTATGTTTTTTGATGAGTACGATTTCATTATTTTTATATCCTTAAGTTGAATATCAATATCTATTGCAATTAACGCAAAAAACTCATCAATTCACGCTACCACACTAAACCATTAATAAAGTCAAGAACCGTTACAGCAAGTCTAAAAAGGACGCTTAGGATACTGAAATAGAGTGTTATTGCCCCTGCAACAATACAGCGAAGAACACCTGAAAATTCAGAGTTGTCGGCAACACGGATCAAATCTTCCAGTGTTGTTGCTTCACAGGCAGCCGTAACGCCCCAGATAACGACAGTCAAAATACTCGCTAACCATACGGAAAAACTGCTGGTAAGAATCAGGTTAACAACAAAAGCAATACTCAAACCACAGAAGATATATAAACATAACTGTCTAACTGGTGGGATAACCCTATTAATACAACAGCATATTAGCGCCATAGCGGCAAACATCCCTCCCGTAATTCCCATTACCCTCACTATGCTCGAAAAGGTAAAAAGTCTGGAGAAGAGAAAGCCATTAAGCAGGATTATTAGCAGATAGACCAGACATGCGCCTGATGCCTCGAGCCTTTTCAGGGCATCGTTTAACCAGAGACCAATTATTATCAGCGCAGATAAAGCGAAGACAAACGCGCCTGGAGATTCTAGTGAAGCAACCCAATGCAAGTGCTGAAATATCCAGGCACAGCCTGCCGTAGCCCATACTCCAGCAGCTGTTAACCACCAAATGAGGAACAGCATTTTGCTGAGCGAAGCGCTTTTTTGCTGTAATTGAGTAGCAGTGGATCGTCTGTTCAAATGCGTTATCTGCCCCTGAAATTGCGTAGTGGACATAGTCTGGCATTTGCGGCGATTCAGTTCTCATGTAAATGAGCGGAATAGTCTTTATAAAATCCGAAAAAAATCCCGACACATGGCCGGGATATTGATGGTGAAAAAGAATTAACGGCGGTTGCCGAAGATCCGCAACAACATCAGGAACAAGTTGATGAAGTCCAGATACAAGGTTAACGCGCCAAGAATGGAATATTTGCGCAGGTTCGACGTATCGCGGGTATCAATCTGCTCACCCATATTTTTCAGTTTCTGCGTGTCATACGCCGTCAATCCGACAAAGACAATCACGCCGATGTAGGTAACCGCCCACATCAACGCTTCGCTTTTCAGCCAGAAGTTAACCAGCGATGCCAGCACAATGCCGATTAACGCCATAAACAGCATATTGCCAAAGCCGCTTAGATCACGTTTGGTGGTGTAACCGTACAGGCTCATTGCGCCGAACATCCCGGCAGTAACGACGAAAGTACTGGCAATCGAGGCGGCGGTATAGACAATGAAAATACTGGAAAGCGTAAGACCCGTCAGCGCCGAATAAAGCATAAAGAGCATCGTCGTTACACCTGCGCTCAGCTTTTGAATCATCGCTGATAACACAATAACCAATGCTAATTGCGCGATGATCAGACCGATTAAAAAGACACGGTTAGTGAACAACAGCTCCATCACGGCCGCGGAATTAGCCGCATACCAGGCAACAAATGCTGTCAGCAACAAGCCAACGGTCATCCAGCCATAGACTTGCGCCATATAAGTTTGCAAGCCAGCCCGGGGTTGTACGATTGAATCAGAACGTGGGAATCTGTCCATGACGATCTCCTGAAGATATAAGGAATATCTTAAGGATACTGCAAAATGATGAGGCTGTGCATCGACGCAGCGTAAACGCATATACTGAGCGGTGAAATTGCCGGACGCAGCGGTGCCTTATCCGGCTAACAAAAAACTACCAGCGTTTTGCCGCCTGCTGATCGCTCTCCCGGGCTTCAACCCAGCGGTCGCCTTCCGGCGTGGCTTCGCGCTTCCAGAACGGTGCGCGGGTTTTGAGATAATCCATAATAAACTGCCCGGCTTCAAACGCACTGCTGCGATGCGCACTGGTGACACCGACAAAAACGATTTCATCGCCCGGCCATAATTCCCCGATGCGGTGAATCACAGTGACGCGCCCCAGCGGCCAGCGGTTACGCGCTTCATCGACAATTTCTGCCAGTGCTTTTTCAGTCATCCCCGGATAGTGTTCGAGGGTTAATGCTTTGACGCTGTCGCCAAGGTTATGGTTGCGCACCTTACCGGTAAAGGTGACTACCGCACCGTCTTCGTCACGCTCAGCCAGCCACGGATACTCTTCTCCTACGCTGAACGGCTGCGGGCCGACAACAATTTTGGTTTCTGCCATCTTAACCTCCGGTTACCGGCGGGAAGAAAGCCACTTCGTCGCCGTCAGTCAGCGGATGGTCAAAACTCACCAGCGTCTGGTTGACGGCAGCCAGCAATTTGCCATCTTCCAGCGCCAGCGCCCAGCGATCGCTCTGCGCAGCCAGATGCTGGCGTAACGCTTCAACGGTTGGGAAATCCGCAGCCACTTCGCTTGCATCTGTTCCCACCAACTCGCGCACCTGGGCGAAAAAAAGAACTTTAATCATCCGCTTCCACCTTAAAGTCACCTGACTTGCCGCCGCTCTTCGCCAGCAAACGTACCGGACCAATCACCATATCTTTTTGCACCGCTTTACACATGTCATAAATGGTCAGCGCCGCCACGGAGGCCGCGGTTAACGCTTCCATTTCAACGCCGGTTTTCCCAGTCAGGCGGCATAAGGTTTCTATACGTACCCGATTGTGCTCCGGCTCGGCCTGCAAATTGACTTCAACTTTGCTGAGCATCAGCGGGTGACACAGCGGGATCAGATCCCATGTGCGTTTTGCCGCCTGAATACCGGCGATACGCGCAGTGGCAAATACGTCGCCTTTGTGGTGGCGACCATCAATGATCATCGCCAGCGTCTCGCTGCGCATGGTGACAAAGGCTTCGGCGCGCGCTTCACGCACGGTTTCTGCTTTGGCGGAGACATCCACCATGTGCGCTTCGCCAGCGGCGTTGATATGGGTCAGTTGCGACATACTTATTTCTTCAAATGTGGATGGAAATTACACGGACGCGTACGGGCATCCAGCTGCGGTGCGATGATATTTTCCCAGGCGGTACGGCACGCTTTGGTTGAACCGGGCATGGCGAAAATTAGCGTTTTGTTAGCGACGCCCGCTACCGCACGAGATTGCAACGTTGAGGTGCCAATCTCTTCGAACGACAACATCCGGAACACTTCACCAAAACCTTCAACTTCACGGTCGAACAACGGCAGCAGTGCTTCGGGAGCCTGATCACCTTCCGTCAGGCCAGTACCCCCCGTAATCAACACCACTTGTACATCGTCGCTGGCGATCCACGCAGATACCTGAGCGCGAATAGCGTAGCGGTTTTCTTTCACAATGGCTTTATCGACAACGTGATGGCCCGCTTCTTGCGCCGAATCGCGCAGATAGTGACCGGAGGTATCGTCTTCTTCACCGCGACGATTAGAAACCGTAAGAATAGCTATACGGGTCGGGATAAATTCAGTGCTTACCTGACTCATCTGATCTCTCCTTTTGACGTTTTAGCCGCCAATGTACGATAAGTTTTGCGTAATACCGGTGTTGTTTTGATGCAGGAAATGGGTCTGTTTCTTCTCCCGCAGCGCCGCTGAAATACGCGCTTCCAGCGCCTGTTGCTGGGTATCGTCTTCCAGCAGATCGCGCAGGTTAACGCCACCTTCACCAAACAGGCAGAGATGGAGTTTACCAATGGAGGAAACGCGCAGGCGGTTGCAAGTGGCGCAGAAGTCTTTTTCATACGGCATGATAAGGCCAATCTCTCCGGCGTAATCCGGATGACAAAAGACTTGCGCGGGACCGTCGCTGCGTTGACGTAATTGGTGGATCCAGCCGCGACGCAGTAACTCGTCACGCAGAACCTGACCAGAGATGTGATGCTTACGGAAGAGCTCGCTGCCCTCGCCCGTTTCCATCAGTTCGATGAAACGCAGCTGGATAGGGCGATGCTGGATCCAGTTCAGAAAGGTGTCGAGCTGATGATGATTAACATCACGCATCAGCACGGTATTGACTTTGACCTTCTCAAAACCGGCCTCAAATGCAGCATCGATCCCTGCCATGACCTGGTTGAATTTATCCTGTCCGGTAATAGCCTGAAACTGGCGAGCGTCGAGGCTATCGACACTAACGTTGATACCAGTAAGACCAGCATCACGCCAGTTCGCCACGTCGCGTTCCAGACGGTAACCATTGGTGGTGACCGCTATCTGGCGAATAGCGTCGTTTTCTCGCACAGCGGCGATGATATCGGTAAAGTCGCGACGCAAAGACGGCTCTCCGCCCGTCAGACGGACTTTTTCGGTGCCCAGACTGGCGAAGGCGCGCGTAACCCGGCGAATTTCATCGACGGTAAGAAAGCCTTTATTGGTGACGCCGCTCGGTTTGTAGCCATCCGGCAGGCAGTAGGTGCAACGGAAGTTACACACATCGGTAATCGACAGGCGCAAGTAGTAAAACTTACGCGCAAATGCATCAGTCAGTTGTGAAGCCATGTACACCTTTCCAGATACGGGAGGCGAAGTCATTTCTTCCTTCGCCCTGGTGGCAATCTTTGTAAGCATTGTCACGGCCAAAGCACCATATCAGTTGACCCAGGTGCAGAGGCTAGAGTGTTTAGTGGTTAAGCCGATACTAGCGTGTAAATGTGATTTTTACCATCCACACTTTCGCTATGTAATCATGTATATAGCGTCATGATCGTGCTATTTCGCTACAGAATAAGGGAAAATGGCGGTTTTACTTTGATATACATCATCAGGGAGGCATAGCGTGCATCGTCCTTTAGAGGTAGAAGAAAATAGTTTGTATCCTCAATATTGGCAGGTTAATTGCTGTTTCCCCGCAATTTGCGCTACTGTAGCGCGGAAAATCTGACTCCAGGAAACTATAATGCGCAATCGTACGTTGGCTGACCTTGATCGTGTCGTTGCTCTCGGCGGAGGGCATGGACTGGGACGCGTTCTCTCATCACTTTCGTCTTTGGGTTCTCGTTTAACGGGTATCGTGACCACCACGGATAACGGTGGTTCAACGGGGCGTATTCGCCGCTCAGAAGGTGGAATTGCCTGGGGCGATATGCGCAATTGCCTTAACCAGTTGATAACGGAACCCAGCGTCGCTTCCGCAATGTTTGAATATCGTTTCGGCGGTAATGGCGAACTTTCCGGGCACAACCTTGGAAACCTGATGTTGAAGGCACTGGATCACCTTAGCGTGCGGCCTCTTGAAGCGATTAATCTGATTCGCAATCTGTTGAAAGTGGACGCACATTTGATTCCGATGTCGGAGCATCCTGTTGATTTAATGGCGATTGACGATCAGGGGCATGAAGTATACGGCGAGGTCAATATTGACCAGCTCACTGCGCCGATACAGGAGCTACTCTTAACCCCCAACGTACCTGCCACACGTGAAGCGGTGCTGGCGATTAATGAGGCGGATCTGATCATTATTGGGCCAGGGAGTTTTTATACTAGTCTTATGCCCATTCTGCTGCTCAAGGAAATGGCTCAGGCATTACGCCGAACGCCTGCCCCGATGGTGTATATCGGTAATTTGGGGCGAGAATTAAGCCTGCCTGCTGCAAATCTCAAGCTGGAAAATAAGCTGGCGATTATGGAGCAGTATGTTGGTAAAAAAGTGATTGATGCGGTAGTTGTTGGACCGAAAGCTGATGTATCCGCAGTTAACAACAGAATTGTGATTCAGGAAGTACTGGAGGCCAGCGATATTCCTTATCGTCATGACCGCCAGTTGCTGCATAACGCACTGGAAAAGGCATTACAGGCACTAGGTTAAGCGCCTGTGCCGGGGGCAGAAAAATACGACTGTGACTATGGCGTTTTAAATTATAGAAGGCCATAGTCACCTTTTTTTGGCACAACCCCATTGTTAGCAGCTCATTTATCTTTCCACTTTCTGGAATTTAGTTTTGCTTCTTGATGTTTCTTGTGCCATGACTATTCTAAAAATGTTATAATCCCCATGCTTTGGGAGCCACCGAATCTAAATATTTATCAATATGATGAGAACGAGTATAATCTGCTATATTTTTTGATAAAATGGCCGTGCAATTTAAACCAGAGCCTAATCCCAGTAGTACCGTTAACCAGTTATCCAGAGCTTCAGATTCAACAATCGAGTTTTCCAGTTCATATGCTTTTAGTAAAAGAGCAGCAGAGTAAATTCTGAGGATTTGCGGAGAATTGTATTCCGTTCCTAAACTTGAAGCTGAAGAATATCTTGCGAACACGACAGCAAAACTTATCAGAAGCATTGCTTGTTCCGTTTTATTTGCATTTTCCATTCTGCAAGCCTTCATTAAATCTTTATAATGGTTTCCCTTAATATTTAAACAAGACTTATACTTCAATAGTTCGCTAACATTCTTTTTTTGTTTTATCTTTTTATTTTTACTTAACATTTCGTAACCCGCACCTTCTATAGATTGCGCCTGCAATGAGTAATTATCTATGAGTTTCATAAGAGGCGCAAAAATTTCATTTAATTTTATTTGTTCATCAATACCATCCATTTTGGTTTGAGAACAACAACTTTGTGATGCAGTGACAAATGGTTCGTATAGATCACCAAGCTGAAGGATTTTGAGATAATTTTTTAATAAAATATTATGTTGTGACCGTTTCCATGGGTAGGAAAACACTGGGAATTCGGTCATCAATACGGTATTAAGATTAATATCTGCAAGCGAGCACACTTGTTCTGGTGCTGCATATAGATAAAAATGGTCCCAGTCCTTATTTTTAATAGTGGTATCCAACATTTTATTTAAGGCATTAGATGAAAGACGCATTGCACGATTATTTTGCTGTGCTGAAAACAATACGTACCAAGCATCATCATGATCTTGTTGTTTACGCCATTCCGAGAAGTCTGGATAATCATTTCCTTCAGTATAAGGTTTAACATCCTTATGTTGTAAATATGTTTTATAAATATTATATGCTTTTTCTGCCAATATATTATTTTTACTTTTTAGTGCCAGGTCAGTCATCATTACATATGCAGTACTAAATGATAACATTAATGTCGGTTGTTCTGTAAAGCGATCTAAATAATAATTAATCCTCTCTTCACTAAGATTAAACAAAAAAGAAGAAGAGATACAGCAATCAACTGTAATTAATGACAAAATAAAGTTATCAAATATATTTATATCATCATTTTGCAATATATCATTTAATCCCTCTGGTGGTCTGTTAGACGTATAGTATTTTGCTAAGCAATTAATTTCTGATACATCCTTTTTTAATTTTGCAAGGTCATAGATACAATTTTTTGTACTCAGTTCGTTGGCGAGGATTTTTTTTATTTCAGGCATTGAATCTTCAGAGATATCTTCAAAGATTTGATAAATTTTCTGGATATGTTCTTTTGCTTTACATATATCAACCCTGATTAAATCTTGTAATGGAGGAGTATCGTCAAAGAAAAATTTCCGCATAGATCCCGTATGCATTTTTATTATTTTCGCTTCACGCAACACTATATTTTTTAAAATACAAGTACTAAAGTCACCTCTCTCTATAGTTGCGTATTCAAAATTTACCCCCGACATATTCGTACCAGCAACATCACAGGAAAATAAAGTGGCATTCTTGAATGAACTATTTTCAAACTGTGCGCCATTCAATATGGCATACTCCATATAACATCCTGAAAAATCTGCACAACCCTTGGCTTCTGTTAGATCTGTCCTTACAAAACTAGCACCGCTCAATTTGCAATCCATGAGTGTTGCTCTCTTCATATTAGCATCATTAAAATTAACGTTAGAAAAATTTGATTCACCGAATTCAGTATCTTCAAAATTGAGCCTCGAAAAATCAAAGCGCCCATTGGGATCCTGCAAAATAATTAGTTGTCGAGTTCTGACTGGTTTATCTCCAATAAAATAAGTTGTTGTCATCACACTGTCTGAAAATTCTATCTTGCACTTAAAAAGCTCATGCATGTGCGGAGGACAAAAATTTTTCAGGGTCAAAAACTCATTACGTTCTTTATTATATTCTTTTTTTTCATCGGTAAGGTAAGGTGATAAAAACAATCCATAGCGAGAATGGATATCATTATACATTCTACTTAAAAAATCTTTTTTCGTTTCGAAACCCAAAATGAATCGCAGCACATCAAAAAGCCGCTCCCATTTACTCATATAAAAAGTATGGTCATTGTCAGCAAGAAGCAATTGCTCTGCGCGCTTTTCATCAATTTCAAAAGATGACTGTCGATGATTAACTGATAACATCATGCTGCCTCCATCAGATAAACAATTAATTGCTGCAGTCTTCCTGAATACAGTTTATTTACTATCAAAAATCGCTCATTTCAAATAGGCTTGTTCCCGATTACACAAATAAAAGCATATTATTTATTAACTTTTAAATAATTACACCTATAATTATAACAATTAATATATATGCATTATCATTATATTAAACTTAAGATAATTGAGATAAAGAGTATTGTCGTTAATATAAATTGAGTCCATTGGATAAACTTGACTCATGTTATGTCTTGCGTAGAAGGATCTAAACACACTTAACTTCGAACTTTCATTAACACATTAATTTTGTCCGACTAAATGAGCGATTTTTGATAGAAAAATATCTTTACTTGTTTAAAAAATTACTCAATTTGATAACAAACGATTGAGTAAGTAAGTACCCTCAAAAAGCAACGATTATCTTATTATGCGGCGAATTTAGTACTTTAACATTAAAAGGAAATAATTATGCACCCTAGATTTTTTACATCATGCACTCCCCGTCTTCCGGAAAGATTTCCAGAAAAATGCCCCCCAAAAGTTTTGCATTCATGGTTTGATAATGGCGCAAAAAAATTTAATGAGGAATTTGCACGCTGGAAAGAGCTCGGGCGTGAAAATGATTTCAATAATCAGTTTATAAGTTCATATATAAATAATAATATCAGCACCTACCAGAATATATCAAATGGTTTACATAATAATATTAATACAATACATGATTTATTAATTGAAAACACATCAAGAATGCCGCTTTCGGAAAGTTTAGACACATTATTAGTTATGGGACAGTTATTTGAAAGTGAATATAACAGAATATTCGCAAATATACCTTTGTTTGCAAACCTCTTTAAAGCAGCCCTAATACAATATATAACAAACAATAACACACTACTAATTGAAATATATAAAAACGCTCTAAATAAAATTCATAATAAAGAGGCCATAAGTTTCATTATTCAGAATATTTTTACTCAATCGATAGATGATCCCTGCTTTTACGAACCGTGCAATTTACATTTTTTACTTGATATCGCTAACAATTATGTCTTTTCTTTTAAAAAAGAGATGTTATTATCAGAACCACACTTACAAAACTCATTCCTGGAAATAATCAATCATTTTAATAATGATGAAGACAAAATAAGAGGTATTATTTTATTTATTTCTTATCTTGAAAATCTAGCTATTAAAATCAAGATTAACTTAAAGGATTTCCTGGAGAAGCTAAGATTTTCTAATATAAAAATTAAGATTGAACTCTATACCCATTTATTCAAAACATTACCTGAAATAAAAGGGAGCGATATTATATCACTATATTTTACTATTGAATCAGCCTATAAAGAAGATATGCCAAAACAATTAACTGAACTATTAAATTTAGTTACAAACATTCCTGACATTGAAGATAAATTTCAATTCATAACTAAATTGGGTCATGCATACTGCCTCTCCGGAATTAATCTTTCAGATTACTCAACCTTTCTTTTAAAATTATTTCAGGATACTAAAGTAAACAGATTATGTGATTATTATAAGTTAAGAGTTCCTGGTGAACCAGAGTATCAACTTAGAATACCTTTAGATGGGTTGACATTTCAAATGCTTAGTGAACTGTACAGAGTATCGCCAGAAAACGTTTTCATTTTCGATGAACTTTTTCGAGAAATGATTGATTTCAGCACATTCGAAGGACGAGTGAGTTATTACAACACCATACTTTATTTAATAAACCAGAATACCGAAAGCATCAATAAAATAAATCTATTTAGCCATTTGATTAAACGTCTTCCATTATGTAATTTCAAAACTCAAGACTTTGAAACAAGATTAATACTTGCATTGCCTGAGTTAACAATCGAGCATGTGAATAAAACCGTATTAGAATATTTAAACGAGCTTACTGATATGTACAAAAGAAAACCATATTTAATTCTCACTGACCATGATAAATATTTTAGCTTTATCAAATATGCATTTAACAATGGAAATATTAAGATATCAAATGCCTTGATTGACGTCATAGAGAAAATAAATACAGAAAATCCTACTTCCCAGAGAACAAAAAGAAATCTTTCTGTATTAACGCAACCATTCAAAACATGCCAAATTTTATGAATAACGTAAATAAGTAATGAGTTTTAGTTTAGCACATCAACGTACCAGAGTCGCTTGCAACTCTGGTACGCTTCCTTTTTCACCAGTGTAACTGCACTATGCATGTTAACTGCTTTTGAACATAACAAGCGAAACCGAGCATTTTCCCATCTCCAACATCACGAAGCCGCAATGAACAACTCACGTAGCTGATGCAACTGGTCACGAATTTGCGCCGCTTCTTCGAACTCCAGATTTTGCGCGTGTTGCATCATCAGCCCTTCCAGTTCATGGATTTTCTGCTGCAACGCCTTCGGCGACATATCCATCGGCACATTATCCGGCTCAACAATCGGTCGTGATTTTCCTCTGCCCTTCGCTTTGGTTTTGGCAATGTTCTGCCCCAGCGCCAGGATATCGACCACTTTCTTGTTTAATCCTTGTGGCGTAATGCCGTGCTCTTCGTTGTAGCGTTGCTGTTTCTCGCGGCGACGTTCGGTTTCGCCAATCGCTTTCGCCATTGATGGGGTGATCTTATCGCCGTAGAGAATCGCTTTACCGTTAACGTTACGTGCCGCACGACCAATGGTCTGGATCAACGAACGTTCAGAACGCAGGAAGCCTTCTTTGTCGGCGTCGAGGATCGCCACCAGCGAAACTTCCGGCATATCCAGACCTTCGCGCAGTAAGTTGATCCCTACCAGCACGTCGAACTCACCCAGACGCAAGTCGCGGATGATTTCCATGCGCTCGACGGTATCGATATCTGAGTGAAGATAACGCACACGCTCGCCGTGTTCTTCGAGATATTCCGTAAGATCTTCCGCCATCCGCTTAGTCAATGTTGTGACCAGTACACGCTCGTTAATTACCGCTCGCTGGCGAATCTCCGAAAGAAGATCATCAACCTGTGTTGCCACCGGTCGCACTTCGATAATCGGGTCAAGCAATCCGGTTGGACGTACGACCTGATCCACCACATCACCACCGGATTTTTCCAGCTCGTAATTACCCGGCGTCGCCGAAACATAGATGGTTTGTGGCGCTAATGCTTCGAACTCTTCAAACTTCAGCGGACGGTTATCCAGCGCTGATGGTAGGCGGAAACCGTACTCCACCAGCGTCTCTTTACGCGCCCGGTCACCGCGATACATACCGCCAATTTGTGGAATGGTGACGTGAGATTCATCGACGACCAGTAGCCCATCGGCAGGCAGGTAATCAAACAGCGTCGGCGGTGGCTCACCTGGTCCACGGCCGGAGAGGAAGCGTGAGTAGTTTTCAATCCCCGAACAGTAGCCCAGCTCGTTCATCATCTCCAGATCAAACTGGGTACGCTGGGTCAGCCGCTGCTCTTCCAGCAGTTTATTATTCTCCAACAGCACTTTGCGTCTGGCGGCCAGTTCTTCTTTGATCTCTTCCATCGCCTGTACGATGCGCTCGCGCGGCGTGACGTAGTGCGTTTTCGGGTAGATGGTAAAACGTGGAATAGTAGAAACAATCTGCCCGGTTAGCGGGTCAAATAACGACAATCGTTCAACTTCCTCATCAAACAGCTCCACGCGAAGTGCAATGTCATCCGATTCTGCCGGGAAGATATCAATCACCTCGCCACGAACGCGGAAAGTGCCACGCTGGAAGGCTTGATCATTCCGGGTGTATTGCAGCTCCGCCAGTCGACGCAGGATCGCGCGCTGATCGATAATCATACCAACCGTAAGATGGAGCATCATCTTGAGATATAAATCAGGATCGCCCAGACCATAAATCGCGGAAACCGATGCCACCACAACCACATCACGCCGCTCCAGCATCGCTTTGGTGGCGGACAAACGCATCTGCTCGATATGTTCGTTTACCGAGGCATCTTTCTCAATGAAGGTGTCGGAACTCGGTACATAGGCTTCCGGCTGATAGTAGTCGTAGTATGAGACGAAATATTCCACCGCGTTTTCCGGGAAGAACTCTTTCATTTCGCCGTACAGTTGGGCCGCCAGCGTTTTGTTGGGCGCCAGTACCATGGTTGGGCGCTGAAGGTCAGCAATGACATTGGCGATGGTGAAGGTTTTCCCGGAGCCAGTTACACCGAGTAACGTCTGGTGCGCCAGGCCATCTTCCAGCCCCTCTTCGAGACGTCGAATCGCCTCTGGCTGATCGCCAGAAGGTTTAAAAGCGGAATTCAGTTTGAACGGTTTACTCATGAGTCGCTACCTGAAGGAGTTGGGCGGGCAGGTATGTAATTTTACTCGTCGTACTTAATTATGCCAACAAATTATACTGGATAAAAAAACAGTTCCCCACCATAATATTTCTGTTACAGCGTAAACTCTGCTGTCAATCATGAGCAAAATTTACTCTGTGGCGAGATAAAACTCCGGCCTTACGGGGTTATCCCCAAAGCAACGGCTTTTTTAACATTTGTCAAGATGAGTGATGACAGTTTTATGGCAAGAGATGCCTCTTCAGTGACTGCCATTGCAATTATCTAACCAGTTAAAAAATAAAAGATATTTCTTTGAGCCGTCTTTAACGCCAATTCGCGTGCAAGCCGCGTATTCTCTCGCTTGCCTCGTGTTTTCTAACTCTAATACACATGGTTATCCACAGGAATAGTGGATAACTGTCTGCAGCCCCTATCCCCCGCCGCCTGGGCAATTCCCACATTCACCGCATGA
Source organism: Escherichia sp. MOD1-EC5189 (assembly GCF_002966045.1). Lineage (NCBI taxonomy): Bacteria > Pseudomonadati > Pseudomonadota > Gammaproteobacteria > Enterobacterales > Enterobacteriaceae > Escherichia > Escherichia sp. MOD1-EC5189. The sequence continues at coordinate 112,065 of NZ_PTRX01000013.1, forward strand.
TGCGGAAGTAAAATTTTTTTCGTGATTATTTTAGAATTTAATTGGTTAAATTGCAGTCAACCGAAGACGCGATCTCGCTCGCAATTTAACCAAATACAGGATGGCTACAACAAGGCAAGGTTTATGTACTTTCCGGTTGCCGCATTTTCTGGATTTTCTGCAAGCCAGGGAATTTCGCCCAGCAGCGGCGCGGGAATCATGCGGGTGAGCGTGGTCATATATTCAGCGTGACGTTTTCCAGGAGGCGTGACATCATTCGCCACCCAACCCGCCAGAGTGAGTCCGGCGTGTTGTATTGCCTGTGCCGTCAACATCGCGTGATTAATACAGCCGAGTTTCACACCAACTACCAGTATCACCGGCAGTTGTTCCTGTGTTACCCAATCCGCAAAAGTGAAAGTGTCAGAAAGCGGCGTAAACCAGCCGCCAGCACCTTCCACTAACACCCAGTCAGCCTGTTGTTCAAGCGCGCGTAATCCGGCGCTCATTACCAATGATTCTATCGGCCTGCCCTCTTGCGCGCTGATGATATGCGGCGAAGTGGGTTCTGCGAAGGTGTAAGGATTTACCGTTGCGTAATCCAGCTGCAGGCTGCCGTTGTGCTGTAACGCCAGCGCGTCACTATTACGTAAGCCGTCCGGGGTCTTTTCGCTGCCAGAGGCGACCGGTTTATAACCTGCCGTCCGATAACCTGCTGCCTTCGCGGCTTGTAAAAGTGCACAACTGGCGACAGTTTTCCCCACTTCGGTATCCGTTCCGGTGACAAAATAACGTTTACTCACGAGCAATCACTCCCAAAAAAAGATGATACGTCAGAGGATATCGCCCCTGTTGTTGCGGCCAGGCCAGTTGCAATCGCTGTAACTGCGAACGCGTTAATATTCGTGGGTAGCGCCCTTCATGAAGATGCGTGGCACCGATGCCTTTCAGCGAACGCATGGCACTGAGCGCATCAGCAAACCACAGCGTGATGGGCTGAATATGATGTTGATAATGCACGCTGTTCAGCGACTGTTCGATTTCATCTGGCGGTAAAAAGCGATTAGCATGCGGGCGCTCGTCCACCGCCTGCCACGCCTGATGCAATTCAGGGAGCGATCCCTGCACCAGCGTGGTAAACGCGACCACGCCTCCGGGGCGCACCACGCGATACAGCTCGCGAAGTGCCGTGGATAAATTACCGCACCACTGCACCGCGAGATTGCTCCATGCAAGATCGAAGGTTGCAGTCGCTAACGGCAGGGATTCGATATCTCCCGCCAGATAATGGTCTGCGGCATCCTTCTGGCGTGCCTGAACAAGCATTGGCGGCGAGAGATCTAACGCTGTCACCTGCGCGTGACGTTCCCGCCAGTGGCGACTCATCCAGCCAGGTCCACAACCCGCATCCAGTACGTGGGTGTATTTACGCTGTGGGAGCATTGCCAGTAAGACGTCAGCACTCTGGCGCTGTAGATCCGCATGTTGCTCATAATGTGCGGCTGCCCGACCAAATGCCGCTGCAATGGCTTGTTTATTAACCGTTGCCATGCAGCACCTCCAGCAGACGGTCGATATCCTGCATTTCATGCGCGGCGGTTAGCGTTAAGCGCAGTCGCGCAGTACCAGCGGGTACGGTTGGCGGGCGAATCGCCGTGACCCAGCAGCCTTGCTGGCGCAGTTTTTCTGCCAGTTGTAACGCACGGCTGTTATCACCGACAATCAATGGCTGGATGGCGCTGTATGAATCAGCAAGCGTAAACGGCAAATCCTGTACTCCGGCACGAAAACGCGTAATGAGTGCCGCCAGTTTTTCGCGCCGTGCATCACCCTCATCACAGCGAATGACCGCCAGCGACGCACGTAATGCCTGCGCCTGAGCGGGCGGCATACTGGTGCTGTAAATAAGATGGCGGGCAAATTGCAGTAGATAATCCGCCACCGTATCGGAGCAAAGCACCGCTGCCCCGCTGACGCCAAATCCTTTGCCAAAAGTCACCACCAGCAATTCTGGTTTTACCTTTTGCAGCCAGCAGTTGCCGCGCCCCTGTTCACCGATAACCCCCGTGCCGTGGGCATCATCGACCATCAACCAGCCATTGTGCTGTTGCGTTACCTGCTGGATTTCCGCCAGTGGCGCACTATCGCCGTCCATGCTGAACACGCCTTCTGTCACCACCAGTTGCTGCCCCGGACAGGGTGAAGCAAGCAGTCGCGCCAGATGAGCGACATCGTTATGGGTAAAACGGCGAAGCTGCGACGGGCTTAAACTGGCAGCTTCCAGCAATGAGGCGTGACTCAGCCGATCGGCAACAATACGGTCCTCTTTCGCCGTCATCGCGGTAATGACTGCCTGGTTAGCGGCAAAACCAGAGATAAACAGCAGTGCCCGCGAATAGCCCAGCCACTCGGCCAGTTCTTCTTCCAGCGCCTGATGCGCCACGCTATAACCGCTGACGTGACCGGAACCGCCGCTACCGACGCCAAATTGCTCCGCACCCTGCTTCCATGCACGAATGATGTCCGGATGATGGCTTAAACCTAAATAATCGTTACTGGAAAAGTTCAGATACTGGCATTCATCCGCCACCAGCCAGCGACCGGCCCCTTGCGCCACCGGATAACGGCGACGCAGGGCATCGGCAGCACGCCGCGCATCGAGCGCCGCGTTGATTTTCTCCTGCCAGCTCATAGTGCTGCCGCGTTGTAATATTCGTCAGTGTCCGGGGTCATCAGCGCCTGTTCAAGACGTTGCTGTTGTTCGTTATCGCCCGCCAGCACGGCGGTTTGCTGCGGATTTAACCCCAGTTTGCGGAACAGTTGCAGGTCTTTATCTTCTTCCGGATTCGGTGTGGTCAGCAATTTGCAACCGTAGAAAATCGAGTTTGCGCCAGCCATAAAGCACATCGCCTGAGTCTGTTCGTTCATCTGCTCGCGTCCGGCAGAAAGGCGCACGTAAGAGGTCGGCATCATGATCCGCGCGACTGCAATAGTGCGAATAAAATCAAAGGCATCGACATCATCGTTATCCGCCAGCGGCGTGCCTTTCACCTTCACCAGCATGTTGATTGGTACGCTTTCCGGCGGCGTCGGCAGGTTTGCCAGCTGCAGCAATAATCCGGCGCGATCTTTTACCGTTTCGCCTAAGCCTACAATGCCACCTGAACAGACTTTGATCCCGGCATCACGCACTTTTTCCAGCGTGTCGAGACGTTCCTGATAAGTGCGTGTGGTGATGATATTGCCGTAAAACTCCGGCGAGGTGTCGAGGTTGTGGTTGTAGTAATCCAGCCCGGCGTTCGCGAGGCGCTGCGCCTGAGATTCACTCAACGTGCCCAGCGTCATACACGCCTCCAGGCCCATCGCTTTTACCCCCTGCACCATCTGCTCCAGATAGGGCATGTCGCGTTCGTGGGGATTCTTCCACGCCGCGCCCATACAGAAACGTGTCGATCCCGCCGCTTTCGCTTTTCGCGCCGACTCCAGCACCTGTTCAACTTCCATCAACCGCTCGGCTTCCAGCCCGGTTTTATAGCGCGAGCTTTGCGGGCAATATTTGCAATCTTCCGGACAAGCTCCGGTTTTAATCGACAGCAAAGTGCTGACCTGGACCTGACGAGGATCGAAATGCTGACGATGCACCTGCTGCGCTTCAAACAGCAGATCCAGCAACGGTTTTTCAAATAATTCTGTGACTTGCGACAATGTCCAGCGTGGGCGGTGAGCCATGGGGCTTCTCCAAAACGTGTTTTTTGTTGTTAATTCGGTGTAGACTTGTAAACCTAAATCTTTTCAATTTGGTTTACAAGTCGATTATGACAACGGACGATCTTGCCTTTGACCAACGCCATATCTGGCACCCATACACATCCATGACCTCCCCGCTACCGGTTTATCCGGTGGCGAGCGCCGAAGGTTGCGAGCTGATTTTGTCTGACGGCAGACGCCTGATTGACGGTATGTCGTCCTGGTGGGCGGCAATCCACGGCTACAACCACCCGCAGCTCAATGCGGCAATGAAGTCGCAAATTGATGCCATGTCGCATGTGATGTTTGGCGGTATCACCCATGCGCCCGCCATCGAGCTGTGCCGCAAACTGGTGGCAATGACGCCGCAACCGCTGGAATGCGTTTTTCTCGCGGACTCCGGCTCCGTAGCGGTGGAAGTGGCGATGAAAATGGCGTTGCAGTACTGGCAAGCCAAAGGCGAAGCGCGCCAGCGTTTTCTGACCTTCCGCAATGGTTATCATGGCGATACCTTTGGCGCGATGTCGGTGTGCGATCCAGACAACTCAATGCACAGCCTGTGGAAAGGCTATCTGCCAGAAAACCTGTTTGCTCCCGCGCCGCAAAGCCGCATGGATGGCGAATGGGATGAACGCGATATGGTGGGCTTCGCACGTCTGATGGCGGCGCATCGTCATGAAATCGCGGCGGTGATCATTGAACCGATTGTTCAGGGCGCTGGCGGAATGCGCATCTACCATCCGGAATGGTTAAAACGAATCCGCAAAATGTGCGATCGTGAAGGTATCTTGCTGATTGCGGACGAGATAGCCACCGGTTTTGGTCGTACCGGCAAACTGTTTGCCTGCGAACATGCGGGGATCGCGCCGGACATTTTGTGCCTCGGTAAAGCCTTAACCGGCGGTACGATGACCCTTTCCGCCACGCTCACTACACGCGAGGTGGCTGAAACTATCAGCAACGGCGAAGCCGGATGCTTTATGCACGGGCCAACCTTTATGGGCAATCCACTGGCCTGCGCAGCAGCAAACGCCAGCCTGGCGATTCTCGAATCTGGCGACTGGCAGCATCAGGTGGCGGCTATTGAAGGGCAGCTACGCGAGCAACTTGCCCCCGCCTGTGACGCCGAAATGGTTGCCGATGTGCGCGTGCTGGGAGCGATTGGCGTGGTCGAAACCACTCGTCCGGTGAATATGGCAGCGCTGCAAAAATTCTTTGTCGAACACGGTGTCTGGATCCGACCATTTGGCAAACTGATTTACCTGATGCCGCCCTATATTATTAGCCCGCAACAGTTGCTGCGCCTGACCACAGCGGTTAACCGCGCGGTACAGGATGAAACATTTTTTTGCCAATAACGGGAAGTCAGCGTGAGGGTTTCTGGCTACACTTTCTGCAAACTAGAAAGGAGGGTTCATGAAACTCATCAGTAATGATTTACGCGATGGCGATAAGCTGCCGCATCGTCATGTCTTTAACGGCATGGGTTACGATGGCGATAATATTTCACCGCATCTGGCGTGGGATGATGTTCCTGCGGGAACGAAAAGTTTTGTCGTCACCTGCTACGACCCGGATGCGCCAACCGGCTCCGGCTGGTGGCACTGGGTAGTTGTTAATTTACCCGCTGATACCCGCGTATTACCGCAAGGGTTTGGATCTGGTCTGGTAGCAATGCCAGACGGCGTTTTGCAGACGCGTACCGACTTTGGTAAAACCGGATACGATGGCGCAGCGCCGCCGAAAGGCGAAACCCATCGCTACATTTTTACCGTTCACGCGCTGGATGTAGAACGTATTGATGTCGATGAAGGTGCCAGCGGCGCGATGGTCGGGTTTAACGTCCATTTCCACTCTCTGGCAAGCGCCTCGATTACTGCGATGTTTAGTTAATTGCTCAACCAGATGGCGCAATGCCATCTGGTATCACTTAAAGGTATTAAAAACAACTTTTTGTCTTTTTACCTTCCCGTTTCGCTCAAGTTAGTATAAAAAAGCAGGCTTCAACGGATTCATTTTTCTATTTCATAGCCCGGAGCAACCTGTGAACACATTTTCAGTTTCCCGTCTGGCGCTGGCATTGGCTTTTGGCGTGACGCTGACCGCCTGTAGCTCAACACCGCCCGATCAACGTCCTTCTGATCAAACCGCGCCTGGTACCTCTTCTCGCCCGATTCTGTCGGCAAAAGAAGCGCAGAATTTCGATGCTCAACACTATTTTGCATCCCTGACACCAGGTGCGGCAGCGTGGAATCCTTCCCCGATTACCCTGCCTGCGCAACCTGACTTTGTTGTCGGCCCGGCGGGTACTCAAGGTGTAACGCATACCACGATTCAGGCGGCGGTAGATGCGGCAATTATCAAGCGCACCAATAAGCGCCAGTATATTGCCGTGATGCCTGGTGAATATCAGGGAACGGTGTATGTCCCTGCCGCTCCGGGTGGAATTACTCTGTACGGCACAGGTGAAAAACCGATTGATGTGAAGATTGGGCTTTCCCTTGATGGGAGCATGAGCCCTGCCGACTGGCGTCACGACGTCAACCCGCGCGGCAAATATATGCCAGGTAAACCAGCGTGGTATATGTACGATAGCTGCCAGAGCAAACGCAGCGACAGTATCGGCGTTCTCTGCTCTGCGGTCTTCTGGTCACAAAACAACGGCCTGCAACTGCAAAACCTGACCATCGAAAACACGCTGGGTGATAGCGTAGATGCGGGTAACCATCCGGCGGTGGCACTGCGTACTGATGGCGACAAAGTGCAGATCAATAACGTCAACATTCTCGGTCGTCAGAATACATTCTTTGTCACCAACAGTGGTGTGCAAAACCGTCTGGAAACCAACCGTCAGCCGCGTACTCTGGTGACCAACAGTTACATTGAAGGGGATGTGGATATCGTTTCTGGTCGCGGCGCAGTGGTGTTCGATAATACCGAATTCCGCGTGGTGAACTCACGTACTCAGCAAGAAGCGTATGTGTTTGCACCGGCTACGCTGTCTAACATCTATTACGGTTTCCTCGCCGTAAACAGCCGCTTCAATGCTTCCGGTGATGGCGTGGCGCAACTGGGCCGCTCGCTGGATGTTGATGCCAATACCAACGGTCAGGTGGTGATCCGTGATAGCGCCATCAACGAAGGTTTTAACACGGCTAAACCGTGGGCCGATGCGGTGATTTCCAATCGTCCGTTTGCGGGTAATACTGGCAACGTTGATGATAACGACGAAGTACAGCGTAATCTGAATGACACTAACTACAACCGCATGTGGGAATACAATAACCGCGGCGTGGGTAGCAAAGTGGTTGCAGAGGCGAAGAAGTAAAAGCGATTAACTTTTTGCCGGATGCGGCGTAAACGCCTTATCCGGCCTACAGTTCGATGCGATTCGTAGGTCAGATAAGATACGTCAGCATCGCATCCGACAATAAGTGCCGGATGCGACCTACATTCACATGGCGCTTTTTACATCTGACGGTTTTTATTGAAGTTAATCAAACTACCCGCCTTGATAATCTCGCGCTCTTCAGCAGTCAGACTTTCCATATAGAGCGTAATCTCTGTTACCGGCGCATCTTCATGGATCACATAACCTTTAAACGTCGTACCCGGATTATCCAGCGCCGCTTTAATGCCAGGGATGTAAATGTAATCCCCCACTTCAAACGTTGGTGCTTCCGCCATTTGCAGCGGTAACATCCCCCAGTTGATGACGTTAGAACGGTAGCGTTTAGTCGCGTATTCCTCGGCAATATTCGCCAGACCGCCAATCACACGCTGGCAGCTCGCCGCCTGCTCACGCGCAGAACCATCGCCTGGTTTCACCGCATAGACCATGCTGCCAATTTCAGTTTGCAGCGGATCAATATGCTCCTGACCAGCAATCTGCTTAATGCGCGCAAACACCTCTGTCAGCTCGCTGACATTGCCCGCCAGACGCTGATTTTCCAGCTCAGCAGTCGCTTTACTTCTGCCAACATAACCTGGATCGCGGCGTGACAGGGTAAACTCCGCCAGACCAATCGGATTTGAACGATAAGAAGAGGTTTCACCGGAAGGAATCAGTTCGTCGGTGGTGGTGACTTCGTCGAGGATCTTCGAGCACACTTTGAGGACGATATTGTCAGTCAGCGCCCCCAATTCCGGCCAGTCTTTAATGTTCGGTCCGTAAATCAGCGGTTGCTGGGTCGCCCCTTTCACAAAGCCCTGATAAACACGGTTTTTATACGGCGTTACATCGAAGGCGTACTCCGGCACGTTGTCCCAGCAATCCAGCTCGCTGGCAGAGGTTAAATAGCCACCGTTTGCCGCAGTCGCAGCGATAGAACGAGCGTCCATCAACGCCACCGCTGACATCTGCCCATTGGCTGGCTTAGAGCCTTCGCGGTTCGGGAAGTTACGCGTGGTGTGGCGAATACTCAAACCGTTGTTGATTGGCGTATCGCCCGCGCCAAAGCATGGGCCGCAGAACGCGGTTCTGATGATTGCGCCTGCGCCAATCAAATCTGCTACCACGCCTTTTTTGGCTAAATCCATAAACACCGGCTGTGATGACGGATAAACCGCCAGCGAGAAGGTGTCATTGCCACAGGATTGACCGCGCAGTGCATTCGCCGCCGCGATGACGTTTTCGTAGTTACCGCCAGAACAGCCCGCGATAATCCCCTGCTGCACTTTCAGGCGACCATTTTCCACTTTATCCAGCAGCGAGAGTTTGGCTTTACCGTGCGCCACGCGTTCGGACTCAATTTCAATCTCACGCAGAATGTCAGTCAGGTTCTGGTTCAGCATGTCGATTTCATACACGTTGCTCGGGTGGAACGGCAGCGCAATCATTGGTTTGATGGCACTCAAATCAACGCTGATGCAGCCATCGTAGTACGCCATCGGTTGAGGGTTAAGCTGACAATAATCCTGGCCGCGACCGTGCAGCGCCAGCCAGTTATGAACTTCTTCATCAGTTTGCCAGACAGAACTTAAACAGGTAGTTTCAGTGGTCATCACGTCAACGCTGTTACGGAAATCGGTAGAGAGCGCCGCAACACCGGGACCCACGAACTCCATCACTTTGTTTTTGACGTAGCCGTTTTTGAACACGGCACCGATGATCGCCAGCGCCACATCCTGCGGCCCCACATACGGCGCAGGTTTTCCGGTTAGATGCACCGCGACCACGCCCGGATAATCGATATCCCAGGTATCATTAAGCAGCTGTTTTACCAACTCACCGCCACCCTCACCGACTGCCATTGTCCCTAATGCACCGTAACGGGTGTGGCTGTCTGACCCGAGGATCATTTTGCCGCCTCCTGCCATCATCTCACGCATATATTGATGGATGACCGCAATATGTGGAGGCACAAAAATACCGCCATAACGCTGCGCTGCCGATAAACCAAAAACATGGTCATCACCGTTAATGGTGCCGCCGACGGCGCAGAGTGAGTTATGGCAGTTGGTCAGCACATACGGCAGCGGGAAACGTTCCATACCGGACGCTTTAGCGGTCTGTACAATACCAACAAAGGTAATATCGTGAGAGGCTAATGAATCAAACTTAATTTTAAGTTTGTCCATATTTCCGGACGTATTATGAGAAGAGAGAATAGACCAGGCAATAGTGCCTTTTTTGGCTTCTTCTTTTTTAATTTCGCCGCTGAAATGTTCTTCGGCAATTATTTCGTTATTACTGGCGAGAAACACGCCTTTTTCAGATAACTTGATCATCAAATGCTCCAGATATCTGCGCACCGGAAAGTGCGCAGAAAGATAATAAATGGATATACTCTAAATAATTCGAGTTGCAGGAAGGCGACAAGCGAGTGAATCCCAGGAGCTTACATAAGTAAGTGACTGGGGTGAGCGAACGCAGACGCAGCACATGCAACTTTAAGTATGACGAGTATATTTACAGCATGTTCCAGCCGATCAGCATATTCCACCACCACACGCCGAGGGTGATATGTACCAGGAAGGTTAATATCGTCAGTACCGCACCGACCAACCACCAGGATTTAATATCGTTGTAACCCACGCCAAAGATGACCGGACCTGCCGCACCGCCATAGTGAGTAACCATGCCGCCATAGGAGTTGGAGAAAAGCAGCGCCAGCGCAGTTAACATTAACGGTGCACCGGAGACGTTCGCCAGCATGGCAAATACCGGTAACATGGCAACGATATAGGCACTACCGGAAGCAAAGAAATAACGCACGATGATGCTAAGGAAAATAATAACGAAGAAAGCTACGTTACCATGACCGTCAAATGCCAGGTTATTTTTAAAGACTTCAGCTAACCATTCGAAGAATTTAACTTTCGATAATAAGGAGCTTAAGCCGATAATACCGCCGTACCAGATTAAGGTATTCCAGCCGCCTTTATTTTTCACCACGTCTTCCCAGGTAACGATCCCCAGCAGCAGCATGGTCGCCATAACAACGATTGCCACAGTGGATTCATCTACCCCGAGCGTTTTACTGAAAATCCAGCCCAACAGCGCCAGCACAAAGACACCTAGCAGCATTTTTTCGCGGATTTTCATCGGCCCCAGTTCAGCAAGGCCCGCTTTGGCGATGGTTTTGTTATCCACTTTCTTAATTTCTGGCGGATACATGGTGTAAATCACCAGCGGAGTGACCAGCAGCATAATGATGCCCGGCAATCCAGCAGCAAGCGCCCATCCACCCCAACTAATTTGTAGGTGCAGAATATCATTGATCATTTTCAGCGCCAGAATGTTCCCCGCCATTGCAGTAAAGAACATATAGCTGGTGGTTTTAGTAACCATGTAAATGGACATCATCAGGTAATGTCCAACACGACGTGGGCTTTTTTCAGGTTCTGACCCCAAAGCCACCGCCACGCTGTTGATGATCGGTAACACAATGCCGCCCGCACGCGCGGTGTTAGACGGTGTTGCCGGAGCCAGTACCAGATCGAGGAATACCGTAACGTAACCCAGCCCCAGGGTAGTGCTACCAATTTTGCCAATCAATAAATAGGCAATACGTTTACCTAACCCTGTGGTCACAAATGCGGCACTTAAGGTAAACGCCGAGAATACCAGCCAGGTGGTACCTGAAGAGTAACCGCTTAATACGGCGGTAGTCTTAAATGCACCATCGGATAAATTACCGACCACCACCATGGAGGCAGCAACGGCAATTAACAGTACGACAGGTTCCGGGAAAGGCTTGATAACCAGCCCCACAATGGCCGCCAGGTAAATACCAAAAAGCACCCACGCCAGTTCGCTTAATCCTGCCGGAGCTGGCATAAAGCCAATAATACATGGGATCGCTAATATCAGAATTAGCTTCCATAACGATTTTTTATTCATTTAAAATCCTGTTCTTTCTGTATGACTTATACAGAAGTCCTTTATTGATTGTCCTTATCCTGACAACGAATATTTTCAGGGAAGATAAACTTCACCGGAAAATATTTTTCTGGTTGTCCGAATAACAGATGCGCGTAACGTCGTGGCATCCTGACCTTCATTACTTAAATGAACGTCGAGTGCACCACTGGGGTGTTCAATATTGATATTGCCGTATCCTACAGAAGGGACGATTTGTCGGGTGACGGTGCCTTCCAATGCACAACTACTGGAAATAGCAATAGCACCGGTTATCGCCAGCGCGCGATGGCAAGAATGCGGCATAAAATAACGCACATTAATTGCCCCGCCTTTCTGCGCAGGAGAAATAAGCACAGGTTTAGGGATAACCATATTACTGACATCGCCTAAGCCCATTGCTTTACCCGCTTGTAGACGGATAGATTCAATGCGGGCTAATAATGCTTTGTCGGCATCCAGTTCCGTCGGTAATTCATAGCCTGTTTTTCCCAGATATTCAGCCGGAATAATGACGACTGGCATCGCCATATCGATACAGGTCACCGGGACATCGTCAAAATAATCGATCTGATTATCAGTCGGGAAAACTTTTCCGGTTTTGGTTCCAGCGGCATTCAGGAAAGTGAGCGCAACCGGTGCGGCAGTACCCGGTACGCCGTCAATTCTAGCGTTACCCTCGTACTCGACAACACCATTTGGCGTTTGCACATCAGCTTCGATGAACGTACCCGTATTGACGTTGCGGATACGTACGCGGGTAACTGGCGAAGTCGCTGCAATCAAACCATTTTCAATAGCAAATGCCCCAACGCCAGACAGCATATTGCCGCAGTTTGGTGTCGTATCGACACGCCGCTCATGGACGATAACCTGAGCAAACAGATAATCGACATCAGCATGCGGATCGTCGGAACGACTAATAATAGCCACTTTACTGGTCAGCGGATTACCGCCGCCAATACCGTCTATTTCCAGATCGTTACCGGAACCCATAATTGCCATCAATATTTTATCGCGCTGCGTTTGATCTTCGGGTAGATGTTCCGCTAACAGGAACGCGCCCCTCGAGGTTCCACCTCGCATCATCACGCAGGGTATTTTTTTCATAATAATGCCCTCAATTTAAAAACATAACTTATTGCGATATGGTTACATTAAGGGCAAAGCATCTCTAATGACTTTAGCTCAACGATTAATAACATTTTTTCATTAATTTAAGTTGGCTAAATGCAGTTAAAATTTTTAACGGCCTGTCATCCAAAATCGTCGCATCCATTTTTCGGAGTAATAATGAAGCATGAATTATCAAGTATGAAGGCATTTGTCATACTGGCAGAGTCCAGTTCATTTAACAATGCTGCTAAATTACTCAATATTACGCAACCTGCATTAACGCGAAGAATAAAAAAGATGGAAGAGGATTTACATATTCAACTATTTGAGCGTACAACTCGCAAGGTTACGTTAACAAAAGCAGGAAAAAGGTTGCTCCCGGAGGCGCGGGAATTAATAAAGAAATTCGATGAAACGCTTTTTAATATTCGTGATATGAATGCTTATCATCGTGGTATGGTGACGTTAGCGTGTATTCCGACCGCAGTATTTTATTTTTTACCACTGGCAATCGGTAAATTTAATGAGCTGTATCCCAATATTAAAGTGCGGATTCTGGAACAAGGCACGAATAATTGCATGGAATCGGTGCTGTGTAACGAATCAGACTTTGGCATAAACATGAACAACGTCACAAATTCATCCATTGATTTTACCCCACTGGTCAACGAGCCGTTTGTGCTGGCCTGTCGGCGTGACCATCCATTGGCCAAAAAGCAGCTTGTAGAATGGCAGGAGTTAGTAGGTTACAAAATGATTGGCGTGCGCTCCTCCAGCGGCAACCGACTTTTGATAGAACAACAGCTGGCCGACAAGCCCTGGAAGCTGGACTGGTTTTACGAAGTGCGTCATCTTTCGACGTCATTAGGACTGGTAGAGGCGGGACTGGGGATTTCAGCGCTTCCTGGTCTTGCAATGCCCCATGCGCCCTATTCTTCCATTATTGGTATCCCGCTGGTGGAACCCGTTATACGTCGGACATTGGGGATTATTCGCCGCAAAGATGCCGTACTTTCTCCGGCAGCAGAACGCTTTTTTGCCTTGCTGATTAATTTGTGGACTGACGATAAAGACAACTTGTGGACCAATATCGTCGAACGCCAAAGACATGCGTTACAGGAAATGGGGTAATACTCCGGCGCAGGAGATACTGCGCCGGGTGAATCAGCGGTTAGTGTGCGTTAACCACCACCCACATTGGCCCCTGCCCGACCGCATAACGGCCTTTTTCATGCAGTAGACCCTGCTCGCCGACAATTTCGTAAACTGAGATGTGGTGAGATTTTTGCCCGGCGGCAATCAGATACTTGCCGCTGTGATCAACATTGAAGCCGCGCGGCTGGGTTTCCGTTGGCTGGAAGCCTTCTTTACTCAACACGCTGCCATCTTCCGAAACGCTGAAAACGGTAATCAGGCTGGCGGTACGGTCGCAGGCGTATAAATGACGACCATCCGGGGTGATATGAATATCAGCCGCCCAACGGGTATCGGAGAAGTTTTCCGGCATCATATCCAGCGTCTGGACACATTCGATATTGCCGTGCGGATCTTTCAGTTCCCAGACATCCACTGAGCTGTTTAACTCATTGACGCAATACGCATATTGTTCGTTTGGATGGAATACCATATGACGCGGGCCGGCCCCTTCAACGGTAGTCACTTCCGCAGGGTCCTGCGCCACCAGATGACCATCATCGCTGACCGTAAACAGGCAAATGCGATCCTGCTTTAATGCCGGAACCCACAACGTACGGTTGTCCGGTGAGATATTGGCGGAATGGCAACCGTCCAGCCCCTCGACCACATCGACGACGCCCACTGGCAGGCCATCTTCCAGACGCGTTACGCTCACGTTACCCGCATTGTAAGAACCTACAAAGACAAACTGCCCCTGGTGATCGGTGGAAATATGCGTCGGACTACCCGGCAGCGCAGACTCTGCGGCAAAGGTCAGTGCGCCATCGTCCGGGGCGATACGATACGCCAGGACGCGAAACTCAGGGCGAACACCAACATAGAGATAACGTTTGTCCGGGCTGACCACCATCGGCTGCACCTGCCCCGGCACATCGACAACCTGTGTCAGCGTCAGTGCGCCTTCATGATTCAGGTTCCAGACGTGAATTTGCTGGCTCTCAGGGCTGGCGATATAAACTGTTTGCTTCATGAATGCTCCTTTGCATTTAGCAACTGACTGTAACAGCTAAAATTAGTCGCTTTTGGCGGTGAATGCTGAATTAAAACGCAGAATTTTGTCCGATAGTGGTATCGGTGTACCATTCGCGCAGACGAAAATTCTTAACCTTAATCTGGAATACGCCATGACCACACGCGTGATTGCACTCGACTTAGACGGCACCTTATTGACCCCGAAAAAAACCTTGCTTCCTTCATCGATAGAAGCCCTGGCCCGCGCTCGCGAAGCAGGCTATCAATTAATCATCGTCACGGGCCGCCATCACGTCGCTATTCATCCTTTTTATCAGGCGCTGGCGCTGGATACACCTGCTATTTGCTGTAATGGCACCTATTTGTATGATTATCATGCAAAAACAGTGCTTGAAGCCGATCCAATGCCCGTTAATAAAGCCCTGCAACTCATTGAGATGCTGAATGAACACCACATTCACGGTCTGATGTATGTGGATGATGCAATGGTCTATGAGCACCCGACCGGGCATGTCATTCGCACGTCTAACTGGGCGCAAACCCTGCCGCCGGAACAGCGTCCGACCTTTACCCAGGTTGCTTCACTGGCCGAGACAGCGCAGGAAGTTAACGCAGTATGGAAGTTCGCCCTGACACACGATGACCTGCCGCAATTGCAGCATTTTGGTAAGCATGTTGAACATGAATTGGGACTGGAGTGTGAATGGTCCTGGCACGATCAGGTTGATATTGCCCGCGGTGGTAACAGCAAAGGTAAACGCCTGACGAAATGGGTTGAGGCGCAAGGCTGGTCGATGGAAAACGTCGTCGCATTCGGCGATAATTTTAATGATATCAGTATGCTGGAAGCCGCTGGTACAGGCGTGGCGATGGGCAACGCTGATGACGCAGTAAAAGCGCGTGCCAACATTGTGATTGGTGATAACACCACCGACAGCATCGCCCAGTTCATTTATAACCACCTGATTTAATCAGGCGGTTATCGAGACACTTTTAATTTGCGCGTATAGCCATAGGCCAGGTTTGATCGCCAGTTCATCCCTGGCCCACGGGCTTATTCGCGCCCACAGCGTTTTACCGCCGACTTCCAATTCCACTTCCACCTGACCGTTGTCGTCATAGCTATTGACGACTTTGGCGCGCAGCACATTGCGGATGCTGGTTTGTTGCGGCGGTTGTAAAACCAGAGAAACATCGGAAGCCTGGATGCGGATGCGTAGCGCGGCTTGCAGCGGTTCATCCAGCTTATTAACCCACAAATGCTGATCGCCCAGCGCCAGCGCGGTCATCGCGTAACGCGGATGATGTTCCAGTACCGTTACTTTCAGAATGCTGCTTTGTTGCTCTTTCGGCAGCCATGGATTCATCACGCTACTGCCCCAGACTTCTTCCAGCGCACCGAACGCTTTCACCTGGCCATTTTCCAGTACCATCACTCGGTCTGCCAGATGGAGGATCTCATCCAGCGAATGGCTGACATAGAGCATTGGAATGTTGATTTCCCGCGTCAACCGTTGCAGATAAGGCAATAGCTCGCGTTTTCGCGGAAGATCCAGCGAGGCCAGTGGTTCATCCAGTAACAGCAATTCCGGTGCCGTCAGCAATGCCCGGCCAATTGCCACACGCTGTTTTTCGCCTCCGGACAGGCTGCCCGGTAAACGGTCAAGCAACGGTTCAATGCCTAAAAGCGCCACCAGCTTATCGAACTGATCGACCATGCTTTTCGCCATGCCGTAGCGCAGATTTCCACGTACTTTGTAATGCGGAAACAGCCGCGCATCCTGAAACACATAACCAACGCGACGCTTTTCTGGCGAAAGGCAGATCCCTTTTTCGGCGTCATTTAGTACCCGACCATTGAGGACAATCCGCCCTTTTTGCGGACGTGTCAGCCCACTGATGGCATTAATCAGCGAGGTTTTTCCAGCTCCGGAGACACCAAAGATAGCGGTGATACCATTGGCGGGCAGCGTTTCATTAATGGCCAGGCAATGATTGCCCAACGTCTGGGAAAAATTCAGTTCCAGCATGATTAGCGCCCCGCCCGTTCACGGCTGATTCTGGCCAGCCATTCAGAAATCAACAGGGAGATCATCGCCAGCGCAATAGAGATAATGCACAGTCTCGCCGCACCACTTTCCCCGCCGGGGGTCTGGATCAGGGTATACATGGCTGAAGGAATGGTTCGCGTTTCGCCAGGAATGTTAGAAACAAAGGTGATCGTTGCCCCAAACTCACCAAGCGAACGAGCGAATGCCAGTACCGTACCGACGATAATTCCCGGTAAGGTCAGCGGTAACGTGATAGTAAAGAACACGCGCCAGCGCCCTGCCCCCAATGTTCTTGCGGCCTGTTCCAGTTTGACATCAACCCCTTCCAGCGCCAGACGAATTGCCCGCACCATCAACGGAAACGACATTACGGCGGCAGCAAGAACCGCGCCACGCCAGCTAAAGGCGAAGGTAATGCCAAACCAGTCATACAGACGTTCACCGATAAATCCGCGCCGTCCCATCGAAACTAATAACAAGTAACCGACGACCACGGGCGGTAACACCAGCGGTAGATGCAGTACGCTGTCGAGTAGAGCTTTGCCCGGAAATGTGCAACGCACCAGTAACCAGGCAAAAAAGATCCCAAACGGCAGGCTAAACAGCACAGCCAGGGAAGAAACTTTCAGGCTTAATAAAACCGCCTGCCATTCTGGATCGGTCAGTATCATTACTTGGTTGTAAATCCGTAGCGTTTAAAAATTTCCGCAGCCTGCGGTCCCTTCAGATAATCATAAAATGCTTTTACTGTCGCATTGTTATGTCCTTCCACAACAGCAACCGGATATTCCACTTTTTTATGTGAATCTTCCGGGAAGGTGGCAACCACTTTTACCCCTTTGCTGGCAACTGCGTCAGAACCGTAAACAATACCCAGCGGCGCTTCATTGCGTTCGACCAACGCCAGCGCGCCACGAACATCTTCCGCCGGAGCCAGTTTCGGGGAGAGCGTATCCCATGCGCCCAGTTTTTGCAGTGCTTCTTTTGCATAAATGCCAGCGGGAACATGTTCCGGATCACCAACCGCCAGGCGACCGCCATTCAGCAGCGAAGTCCAGTTGGTTTTGCTGTCAATGGAGAAATCTTTCTGCTCGCTGGCTTTCGGTGCTACAACGACCAGGCTATTGCCGAGCAGTGTCTGGCGCGAAGCTGTATCGATCGCTTTTTTATTAACCGCATAATCCATCCATTTCTGATCGGCAGAGATAAACAGATCCGCAGGCGCTCCCGCTTCAATCTGACGGGCGAGAGTAGATGACGAAGCGAAAGAAGAAACCACATCCACACCTTTCTCTTTTTTATACTGCGTAGCAATGTCCTGCATTGCGTTAGTCAGTGATGCGGCGGCGAATACCGTGATTTTCCCTTCATCTGCCAGTGCATTGCCAGCAGCAGCGAAAGAGAGTGCCGCCCCGGCAAACAAGTTCAACCATTTACGAGCCATTGGTAACCCCTTAATGTAACGTTATGTAGGCGACAATATAACGGCAAGTTCAGAATTTTCCCAGCAGTTATTGCTAACCTTTGTGAGGTTGATGAAAAAAATATCGGCAGGAAAAGCAGGAAGTTGAGAAAAAGAAAATGCCCGACTAAGCGGGCATTCAGAGAATCAATGATTTTGTCCGGGCTGGTCTTTTTTACCAACACCAGAAAAGATGTTGAATACTTCACCAAGACCGTAAATCAGACCCAGGATGATGGCCATCACGACAGGTACCATGATTACGGCGAATACCAGACTTTTTAATAACTCTAACATGGTCAACTCCAGATATAGTCATGAGACTATTCTAACCGCTAAGCACAGAAAAGCACTCCCCTTTTGTGCGGTCAGCTTTGCGTGGCGTTCGTTTTCCGTCACAATAAGACTTTTGCCAGGACATTGTTATGCAGGCCGAAATCCTTCTCACCCTTAAGCTCCAACAAAAATTATTCGCCGACCCGCGCCGCATTTCGTTACTAAAACACATTGCGCTTTCCGGTTCCATTAGCCAGGGAGCGAAAGATGCCGGTATCAGCTATAAAAGCGCCTGGGATGCCATTAACGAGATGAATCAGTTAAGTGAGCATATTCTGGTTGAGCGCGCAACAGGCGGTAAAGGTGGCGGCGGCGCAGTACTGACCCGCTATGGTCAGCGACTGATTCAGCTCTATGATTTACTGGCGCAAATCCAGCAAAAAGCCTTTGATGTGTTAAGTGACGATGACGCCTTGCCGCTGAACAGCCTGCTGGCCGCGATCTCACGTTTTTCACTGCAGACCAGTGCCCGTAACCAGTGGTTTGGCACCATCACCGCCCGCGATCATGATGACATTCAACAACATGTTGATGTCTTACTGGCCGATGGCAAAACACGCCTTAAAGTCGCGATTACCGCACAAAGTGGCGCACGTCTGGGACTGGATGAAGGCAAAGAAGTGTTGATTCTGCTGAAAGCGCCGTGGGTGAACATTACTCAGGATGACACTGTCGCCCAGGGTGCCGACAACCAATTGCCGGGCATTATTCGTCATATAGAGCGCGGTGCAGAACAGTGCGAAGTATTAATGGCGTTACCTGACGGGCAAACTCTGTGCGCCACGGTGCCGATAAATGAAGCAGCTTCTCTTGAACAAGGGCAGAATGCCACGGCTTACTTTAACGCCGACAGCGTGATTATCGCTACGCTTTGCTAAGCATGTTGACAATTTGTTATGAAACACGTATCCCTGTCAGTAATCGCTGCAAAAAATGGGATATAAAATGTCATCGTTGCAAATTTTGCAAGGCACGTTTCGTCTTAGCGACACAAAAACGCTGCAATTGTCTCAGCTAACGTTAAACGCGGGTGATAGTTGGGCGTTTGTCGGTTCGAATGGAAGCGGGAAGTCGGCGCTAGCCCGCGCGCTGGCGGGGGAACTTCCGCTTTTGAAAGGTGAACAACAAAGTCAGTTTTCCCACATCACTCGTCTCTCCTTCGAGCAATTGCAAAAGCTCGTCAGCGACGAATGGCAACGGAATAACACCGATATGCTCGGCCCTGGCGAAGATGACACCGGACGCACTACGGCTGAAATCATTCAGGATGAAATTAAGGATGCACAGCGTTGTGCGCAGCTGGCGCAGCAGTTCGGTATTACCCCCCTCCTCGACCGACGCTTTAAATACCTTTCCACTGGCGAGACGCGAAAAACCCTGCTGTGTCAGGCGCTGATGTCGGAGCCTGACTTGTTGATTCTTGATGAGCCGTTCGATGGCCTTGATGTTGCCTCACGTCAGCAGCTGGCTGAGCGACTCGCCTCGTTACATCAGGCCGGTATTACCCTGGTACTGGTGCTCAATCGCTTCGATGAGATCCCGGAATTTGTCCAGTTTGCTGGTGTGCTGGCGGATTGCACGTTAGCGGAAACTGGTGCTAAAGAGGAACTGCTCCAACAAGCACTCGTCGCGCAACTGGCGCATAGCGAACAGCTTGAAGGTGTGCAACTGCCGGAGCCAGATGAACCTTCAGCACGTCACGCCTTACCCGCCAACGAACCGCGCATTGTGCTGAACAACGGCGTGGTTTCTTATAACGATCGCCCCATTCTTAATAACCTTATCTGGCAGGTGAATCCAGGCGAACACTGGCAAATTGTCGGGCCAAATGGCGCGGGAAAATCGACGCTATTAAGCCTGATTACAGGCGATCATCCGCAAGGTTACAGCAACGATTTAACACTTTTCGGACGACGTCGCGGCAGCGGCGAAACCATCTGGGATATCAAAAAGCATATCGGTTACGTCAGCAGTAGTTTGCATCTGGATTACCGGGTCAGCACTACTGTGCGTAATGTGATTCTTTCTGGCTATTTTGATTCGATTGGCATTTATCAGGCCGTTTCGGATCGCCAGCAAAAACTGGTGCAGCAGTGGCTGGATATTCTCGGCATTGATAAACGCACGGCTGACGCTCCTTTCCATAGTCTTTCCTGGGGACAGCAGCGTCTGGCGCTGATCGTCCGTGCGCTAGTGAAACATCCGACGTTGCTTATTCTCGATGAACCACTACAGGGGCTTGATCCGCTCAATCGCCAGCTTATCCGCCGTTTTGTTGATGTGCTGATTAGCGAAGGTGAAACGCAATTGTTGTTTGTTTCGCACCACGCTGAAGATGCGCCTGCCTGTATTACCCATCGTCTTGAGTTCGTGCCGGACGGTGACTTTTATCGCTATGCGCTGACAAAAATAAACTGAGTCGGTAGTGCTGACCGTGCCGGAGGCGGCGTAAACGTGTTATCCGGCCAACGGTTTGACGCATGCAGGCATGAAACCGCGTCTTTTTTTCAGATAAAAAGCGCAATCATTCATAAACCCTCTGTTTTATAATCACTTAATCGCGCATAAAAAACGGCTATATTCTTGTGTAAACGATTCCACTAATTTATTCCATGTCACACTTTTCGCATCTTTGTTATGCTATGGTTATTTCATACCATAAGCCTAATGGAGCGAATTATGAGAGTTCTGGTTACCGGTGGTAGCGGTTACATTGGAAGTCATACCTGTGTGCAATTACTGCAAAACGGTCATGATGTCATCATTCTTGATAACCTCTGTAACAGTAAGCGCAGCGTACTGCCTGTTATCGAGCGTTTAGGCGGCAAACATCCAACGTTTGTTGAAGGCGATATCCGTAACGAAGCGTTGATGACTGAGATCCTGCACGATCACGCTATCGACACCGTGATCCACTTCGCCGGGCTGAAAGCCGTTGGCGAATCGGTACAAAAACCGCTGGAATATTACGACAACAATGTCAACGGCACCCTGCGCCTGATTAGCGCCATGCGCGCCGCTAACGTCAAAAACTTTATCTTCAGCTCCTCCGCCACCGTTTATGGCGATCAGCCCAAAATTCCATACGTTGAAAGCTTCCCGACCGGCACGCCACAAAGTCCTTACGGCAAAAGCAAGCTGATGGTGGAACAGATCCTCACCGATCTGCAAAAAGCCCAGCCGGACTGGAGCATTGCCCTGCTGCGCTATTTCAACCCGGTTGGCGCGCATCCGTCGGGTGATATGGGCGAAGATCCGCAAGGTATTCCGAATAACCTGATGCCATACATCGCCCAGGTTGCTGTAGGCCGTCGCGACTCGCTGGCGATTTTTGGTAACGATTATCCGACCGAAGACGGTACTGGCGTACGCGATTACATCCACGTAATGGATCTGGCGGACGGTCACGTCGTGGCGATGGAAAAACTGGCGAACAAGCCAGGCGTACACATCTACAACCTCGGCGCTGGCGTAGGCAGCAGCGTGCTGGACGTGGTTAATGCCTTCAGCAAAGCCTGCGGCAAACCGGTTAACTATCATTTTGCACCGCGTCGCGAGGGCGACCTTCCGGCCTACTGGGCGGACGCCAGCAAAGCCGACCGTGAACTGAACTGGCGCGTGACGCGCACACTCGATGAAATGGCGCAGGACACCTGGCACTGGCAGTCACGCCATCCACAGGGATATCCCGATTAAGGAACGACCATGACGCAATTTAATCCCGTTGATCATCCACATCGCCGCTACAACCCGCTCACCGGGCAATGGATTCTGGTTTCACCGCACCGCGCTAAGCGCCCCTGGCAGGGGGCGCAGGAAACGCCAGCCAAACAGGTGTTACCTGCGCACGATCCAGATTGCTTCCTCTGCGCAGGTAATGTGCGGGTGACAGGCGATAAAAACCCCGATTACACCGGGACTTACGTTTTCACTAATGACTTTGCGGCCTTGATGTCTGACACGCCAGATGCGCCAGAAAGCAACGATCCTTTGATGCGTTGTCAGAGCGCGCGCGGTACCAGCCGGGTGATCTGCTTTTCACCGGATCACAGTAAAACGCTGCCAGAACTGAGCGTTGCGGCATTGACGGAAATCGTCAAAACCTGGCAGGAGCAAACCGCAGAACTGGGGAAAACATACCCGTGGGTGCAGGTCTTTGAAAACAAAGGCGCGGCGATGGGCTGCTCTAACCCGCATCCGCACGGACAGATTTGGGCAAATAGCTTCCTGCCTAACGAAGCTGAGCGCGAAGACCGCCTGCAAAAAGAATATTTCGCCGGGCAGAAATCACCAATGCTGGTGGATTATGTTCAGCGCGAGCTGGCAGACGGTAGCCGTACCGTTGTCGAAACCGAACACTGGTTAGCCGTTGTGCCTTACTGGGCTGCCTGGCCGTTCGAAACGCTACTGCTGCCCAAAGCCCACGTTTTGCGGATCACCGATTTGACCGACGCCCAGCGCAGCGATTTGGCGCTGGCGTTGAAAAAGCTGACCAGTCGTTATGACAACCTCTTCCAGTGCTCCTTCCCCTACTCTATGGGCTGGCACGGCGCGCCATTCAATGACGAAGAGAATCAACACTGGCAGCTGCACGCGCACTTTTATCCGCCTCTGTTGCGCTCCGCCACCGTACGTAAATTTATGGTTGGTTATGAAATGCTGGCAGAGACCCAGCGAGACCTGACCGCAGAACAGGCAGCAGAGCGTTTGCGCGCAGTCAGCGATATCCATTTTCGCGAATCCGGAGTGTAAGAAATGAGTCTGAAAGAAAAAACACAATCTCTGTTTGCCAACGCATTTGGCTACCCTGCCACTCACACCATTCAGGCGCCTGGCCGCGTGAATTTGATTGGTGAACACACCGACTACAACGACGGTTTCGTTCTGCCCTGCGCGATTGATTATCAAACCGTGATCAGTTGTGCACCACGCGATGACCGTAAAGTTCGCGTGATGGCAGCCGATTATGAAAATCAGCTTGACGAGTTTTCCCTTGATGCGCCTATTGTCGCACATGAAAACTATCAATGGGCTAACTATGTCCGTGGCGTAGTGAAACATCTGCAACTGCGTAACAACAACTTTGGCGGTGTGGACATGGTGATCAGCGGCAATGTGCCGCAGGGTGCAGGGCTAAGTTCTTCCGCTTCACTGGAAGTCGCGGTCGGAACCGTATTGCAGCAACTTTATCATCTGCCGCTGGACGGCGCACAAATCGCACTTAACGGCCAGGAAGCAGAAAACCAGTTTGTTGGCTGTAACTGTGGGATCATGGATCAGCTGATTTCCGCGCTCGGCAAAAAAGATCATGCCTTGCTGATCGATTGCCGCTCACTGGGCACCAAAGCGGTTTCCATGCCGAAAGGTGTGGCTGTCGTCATCATCAACAGTAACTTCAAACGTACCCTGGTTGGCAGCGAATACAACACCCGTCGTGAACAGTGCGAAACCGGCGCGCGTTTCTTCCAGCAGCCAGCCCTGCGCGATGTCACTATTGAGGAGTTCAACGCTGTTGCACATGAACTGGACCCGATCGTGGCGAAACGCGTGCGTCATATCCTGACTGAAAACGCCCGTACCGTTGAAGCAGCCAGCGCACTGGAGCAAGGCGACCTGAAACGTATGGGCGAGTTGATGGCGGAGTCTCATGCTTCTATGCGCGATGATTTCGAAATCACCGTGCCGCAAATTGACACTCTGGTAGAAATCGTCAAAGCTGTGATTGGCGACAAAGGTGGCGTACGCATGACCGGCGGCGGATTTGGCGGCTGTATCGTCGCGCTGATCCCGGAAGAGCTGGTGCCTGCCGTACAGCAAGCTGTCGCTGAACAATATGAAGCAAAAACAGGTATTAAAGAGACTTTTTACGTTTGTAAACCATCACAAGGAGCAGGACAGTGCTGAACGAAACTCCCGCACTGGCACCCGATGGTCAGCCGTACCGACTGTTAACTTTGCGTAACAACGCAGGGATGGTAGTCACGCTGATGGACTGGGGTGCGACTTTACTTTCCGCCCGTATTCCGCTTTCCGATGGCAGCGTCCGCGAGGCGCTGCTCGGCTGCGCCAGCCCGGAATGCTATCAGGATCAGGCCGCGTTTCTGGGGGCCTCTATTGGTCGTTATGCAAACCGTATCGCCAATAGTCGTTATACCTTTGACGATGAAACCGTGACGCTTTCGCCAAGTCAGGGCGTTAACCAGCTGCACGGCGGCCCGGAAGGGTTCGACAAACGTCGCTGGCAGATTGTGAATCAGAACGATCGTCAGGTGCTGTTTGCCCTGAGTTCAGATGATGGCGATCAGGGCTTCCCGGGTAATCTCGGCGCGACGGTGCAATATCGTCTGACCGACGATAACCGTATCTCCATTACTTATCGCGCCACGGTTGATAAACCTTGCCCGGTGAATATGACTAATCACGTCTATTTCAACCTCGACGGCGAGCAGTCTGACGTGCGCAATCACAAGTTGCAGATTCTGGCGGACGAATATCTGCCGGTTGATGAAGGCGGCATTCCGCACGACGGTCTGAAATCTGTCGCCGGAACATCTTTTGATTTCCGCAGCGCCAAAATCATCGCCAGTGAGTTTCTTGCCGACGACGATCAGCGCAAAGTGAAAGGTTACGATCATGCGTTCTTGTTACAGGCCAAAGGCGATGGCAAGAAAGTGGCGGCGCATGTCTGGTCAGCAGATGAAAAATTGCAGCTGAAGGTCTACACCACCGCTCCGGCTCTGCAATTTTACTCCGGCAACTTCCTTGGTGGCACGCCGTCACGGGGAACCGAACCTTACGCTGACTGGCAGGGACTGGCTCTGGAAAGCGAGTTTCTGCCGGACAGCCCAAACCACCCTGAATGGCCGCAACCGGACTGTTTCCTGCGTCCTGGCGAAGAGTATTCCAGCCTGACTGAATATCAGTTTATTGCTGAATAACTTTAAGCCCTCGTAATGAGGGCTTTATCCTTATATTGCTCAAATCACCAGCAAACACCGACATATTTGCAACTCAATATTCACAACAACCTTACACTGCGACACTATTTTCGCTATGGTTATGCGTAAGCATTGCCGTTGCTTCGTCACGGCAATATAATGAGAATTATTATCATTAAAAGATGGTTTGAGGAGTAAGTATATGGCTGTAACTAAGCTGGTTCTGGTTCGTCATGGCGAAAGTCAGTGGAACAAAGAAAACCGTTTTACCGGTTGGTACGACGTGGATCTGTCTGAGAAAGGCGTAAGCGAAGCAAAAGCAGCTGGTAAGCTGCTGAAAGAGGAAGGTTACAGCTTTGATTTTGCTTACACCTCTGTGCTGAAACGCGCTATCCATACCCTGTGGAATGTGCTGGACGAACTGGATCAGGCATGGCTGCCCGTTGAGAAATCCTGGAAACTGAACGAACGTCACTACGGTGCGTTGCAGGGTCTGAACAAAGCGGAAACTGCTGAAAAGTATGGCGACGAGCAGGTGAAACAGTGGCGTCGTGGTTTTGCGGTAACTCCGCCGGAACTGACTAAAGATGATGAGCGTTATCCGGGCCACGATCCACGTTACGCGAAGCTGAGCGAGAAAGAGCTGCCACTGACGGAAAGCCTGGCGCTGACCATTGACCGCGTGATCCCTTACTGGAATGAAACTATTCTGCCGCGAATGAAGAGCGGTGAGCGCGTGATCATCGCCGCACACGGTAACTCGTTACGTGCGCTGGTGAAATATCTCGATAATATGAGCGAAGAAGAGATTCTTGAGCTGAATATCCCGACTGGCGTGCCACTGGTTTATGAATTCGACGAGAATTTCAAACCGCTGAAACGCTATTATCTGGGTAATGCTGACGAGATCGCGGCGAAAGCAGCAGCCGTTGCGAACCAGGGTAAAGCGAAGTAAACGTCATTCGCTTAAAAATGAGAAAGCCGACTGCAAGTGAGTCGGCTTTTTTGTTGCTAACAATGGAGCACATTGCCTGATGCGACGCTGCGCGTCTTATCAGGCCTACGGTGATTCATCGGATAACCACTGTGACGGCGCATCCGACAATTAAACTTTACCCGCGACGCGCTTTTACTGCGTTCGCCAGTTGACGTAACAGAGCATCGGTATCCTCCCAGCCAATGCAGGCATCGGTGATGCTCTTGCCATAGGCCAGCGGTTCCCCGCTCTCCAGGCTCTGATTGCCTTCCACCAGATGGCTTTCCACCATCACACCAATAATGGCTTTCTCGCCACCGGCAATCTGCTGGCAAACGTCAGCACAAACATCCATCTGCTTTTTGAACTGTTTGGACGAGTTGGCATGGCTGAAATCGATCATCACCTGCGCTGGCAGGCCTGCTTTGTTCAGCCCTTCTTTCACTTCTGCGACATGTTTCGCACTGTAATTAGGCTCTTTACCGCCGCGCAGAATGATATGGCAATCGCCGTTACCGCTGGTGTTCACGATCGCCGAATGCCCCCATTTAGTCACTGACAGGAAGCAGTGCGGCGCACCGGCGGCATTTATGGCATCGATAGCCACTTTAATCGTACCGTCGGTGCCATTTTTAAAACCTACCGGACAAGAAAGACCAGACGCCAGCTCACGGTGCACCTGCGATTCCGTTGTACGTGCGCCAATTGCTCCCCAGCTCATCAGGTCCGCGAGATATTGCGGGGTGATCATATCCAGGAATTCACCCGCTGCTGGCAGACCGCTATCGTTAATATCGAGCAGCAATTTACGGGCAATACGCAAGCCGTCGTTGATCTGGAAGCTGTTATCCATATGCGGATCGTTAATCAGCCCTTTCCAGCCCACTGTGGTACGCGGCTTTTCAAAGTAGACGCGCATTACGATTTCCAGCTCATCTTTTAGCTCTTCACGCAGCGCCAGCAAGCGAGTGGCATACTCTTTAGCCGCGACGGGATCATGAATAGAACACGGACCAATCACCACCAACAGGCGATCATCATTACCTTTCAGGATCTTATGGATCGCTTTTCGGGCATGGGCAACCGTATTCGCGGCATTTTCAGTAGCAGGGAATTTTTCCAGCAATGCGACAGGAGGAAGTAACTCTTTGATTTCTTTGATGCGTAAATCGTCGTTCTGATAATTCATGTCTGTTCCAGTGTTGCCATACTTATCTTAGTGAATGCAATACTTCCAATCTATATCTTCCGTCAGAATGTGTAAACGGGGTTTTACACTATGAACGGATTAATCCTGGAATTAGCAAGAAAAACGCCAGATTGTCGCGAAAAACGAGATCTCTCCTACAATTTCTAACTGTAACTCCTTTGTTTGTTAATTATTTCAAGATTCTCTGCTGCGTTTTATAACCTGGCTGAAATCTTAAACCATTGCCTTATATTCACCTGCAAATGCACTGTTGGAAGAGGTTATCCGACATAACGACCATAACAGGAGCATCCTATGAAAATGACAAAACTGGCCACACTATTTCTGACTGCCACTCTAAGCCTTGCCAGCGGAGCCGCACTGGCTGCCGATAGCGGAGCGCAAAGCAATAACGGCCAGGCAAACGCCGCAGCTGATGCGGGCCAGGTAGCCCCTGATGCCCGTGAAAATGTCGCGCCAAATAACGTCGACAATAACGGGGTAAATACCGGTTCTGGCGGCACAATGCTGCATCCGGATGGTTCTTCAATGAACAATGACGGCATGACCAAAGATGAAGAGCACAAGAACACCATGTGCAAAGATGGTCGCTGCCCGGATATCAATAAAAAAGTCCAAACCGGTGATGGCATCAACAATGATGTCGATACCAAAACCGACGGTACCACGCAGTAACCCTGCGAAATAGCCAATAATGGGAGAGCGGAGTCTCTCCCTTTTAATTTTTCCCTTCTAAAAGCAGTATGATGTCATAAAGTTAAGTGAGAATAATTAAGGGATGACTCGTCATGGCGCACTCACACTCACACACTTCCTCACACCTGCCAGAAGATAATAATGCTCGTCGCTTGTTGTATGCTTTCGGCGTGACTGCCGGGTTTATGCTCGTAGAAGTCATTGGTGGTTTTCTTTCCGGTTCTCTGGCATTGCTGGCCGATGCGGGTCATATGTTGACCGATACTGCCGCCCTGCTTTTCGCCCTACTCGCAGTGCAATTCTCCCGTCGTCCTCCCACCATTCGCCACACTTTCGGTTGGCTAAGATTGACCACGCTCGCGGCGTTTGTGAATGCCATCGCCCTGGTGGTGATTACCATTTTGATTGTCTGGGAGGCGATAGAACGCTTCCGCACGCCTCGTCCGGTCGAGGGTGGCATGATGATGGCAATTGCCGTGGCTGGGTTGCTGGCCAATATACTTTCTTTCTGGTTACTTCATCACGGCAGCGAAGAGAAAAACCTCAACGTGCGCGCAGCGGCACTGCATGTTCTCGGGGACCTACTGGGTTCGGTTGGGGCTATTATTGCCGCGTTGATTATTATCTGGACCGGCTGGACACCTGCTGACCCCATTCTCTCAATACTGGTGTCGCTTCTGGTTCTGCGTAGCGCGTGGCGACTGTTGAAAGATAGCGTGAATGAATTACTTGAAGGTGCACCGGTATCGCTGGATATCGCCGAACTGAAGCGTCGTATGTGCCGGGAAATCCCGGAAGTCCGTAATGTACACCATGTGCATGTTTGGATGGTGGGTGAAAAGCCAGTGATGACGCTGCATGTGCAGGTGATCCCGCCACACGATCACGATGCCTTGTTAGATCAGATCCAACACTACCTGATGGATCACTATCAGATTGAGCACGCCACTATTCAGATGGAATATCAACCTTGTCATGGGCCAGACTGCCGCCTGAATGGAGGGGTGTCTGGCCATTCACATCATCATCATTAATGGGACAGCGCGCGTGAACCTCTTTCGCGTGCGCTGTTGATCCACATCCGGCTGCCGTTGAGGGCAATAAAGGTCAGGATGATGTACTCCAGAGACATGGCGTAAACGCCCTGAAGTGCAAAAATAACGACGCTAATCACGTTAATAATCACCCACAACAGCCAGTTTTCCACATACTTACGCGTCATCAGAATCATTGCCACGATAGATAACACCATCATGCAGGAATCCCAGAACGGGAAAGCGTCCGGTTGCAGTTCAGGCATCGCAACCTGTAATCCTAATGCTTGCATGATCATGACTGCCACGCGGGTCAAAAATGCAAACACCGGATTGATAAATACCGTCATCAGACCAACCGAAACAACGCAAACCGCCAACCAGCTGAGCGCCTTCGGCAATGGCAACCAGCGAATTTTCAACTCCGCCTCGTTCTGACTGGTTTGTCGCGACCACGCATACCAACCGTAAATATTCGCGGCAAAGAAAAACACCTGTAATAGCAGGCTGGCATACAGCTGAATCTGAAAGAAAATAATGCCAAACAAGGTGACGTTGATCAGGCCAAAGAAGTAGTTGCTGATCTTCTCCAGACTGGCAAGGCCAATACACAGCAACCCGGCGATCGTGCCTACCGCTTCGATCCATGAGAGATCATAACCGCCTGCTCCTATTGGTATATGTACCAGGATATTCTGCACACTAAAAAAATCCATCTTTCCCCCAAAGCGTAACGTGACGCCTTATTATTAGTTATCCACGTAGTGTAGCCGCAAAATCCAGCATACGATTGAGCGGCACCAGCGCCTTCTCTCGCAGCTTTTCCTCAACATGAACCTCGTGATTGCCTCCTTCCTGTTCTAATGCCTCTGCGATGGCCTGAAGGCCATTCATGGCCATCCACGGACAATGCGCGCAGCTGCGGCAGGTTGCGCCCTCACCCGCGGTTGGTGCTTCCAGTAACTCTTTATCTGGCACCGCCTGCTGCATTTTGTAGAAAATACCCCGATCGGTTGCCACGATAAGTCGCTGATGTGGCAATGTTTTCGCAGCAGCGATCAGTTGACTGGTGGAACCGACCGCATCCGCCATATCTACAATAGCTTGCGGTGATTCTGGATGCACCAGTATGGCAGCATCCGGGTATTCTTCTTGCAAGCGGGTTAACGCCTGAGTCTTAAACTCATCATGCACAATGCAGGCACCCTGCCAGCATAAAATGTCTGCGCCCGTCTGTTTTTGCACGTAACGCCCCAGATGTTTGTCGGGTGCCCAGATGATTTTTTCACCCAAACTATCCAGATGATCAATAAGTTCGACGGCAATGCTTGAAGTTACCACCCAATCTGCGCGCGCTTTTACCGCAGCAGAAGTGTTGGCGTAGACGACGACAGTACGATCGGGATGGGCATCGCAAAATGCGTTAAATTCTTCAACAGGGCAGCCGAGATCCAGTGAACATTCAGCCTGAAGTGTCGGCATCAGAATTGTTTTTTCCGGACTGAGAATTTTGGCGGTTTCTCCCATAAATCTCACCCCAGCGACTAACAACGTAGAAGCGGGATGCTTTGCACCGAAGCGCGCCATTTCCAGAGAATCAGAAATACAGCCACCGGTTTCTTCTGCCAGTTGTTGAATTTCGGGATCGGTATAGTAATGGGCAACCATCACCGCATTACGTTCTTTTAGCAGACGTTTTATCTTCTCGCGGTAATACGCTTTTTCATCAATGCTTAACGGCGTCGGCTTCGGGGGGAAAGGATAAATCGCCGCTTCAGGATCAAACATCACGCTCATCTTACCATCTCGTTTTACAGGCTTAACATTAAAACCGACATAAGCGTGATATTCGCTATTATCGGCATGATTTGTTTTATATGCTAAACAAGATAGTCGAATGGTGGGGAAAAGTCACTCGAAATACGTATGAGATGACGAATGCCGCACTTTGCGTCTTATTCCTCCGACGTAGAGTCGTTTACGCAGCAAGCGCGGAGTATGTCATCAGGGTCAAGAATTGAAATTGAGAGATGCCTGAATAGCAAAAAAGCGCCTTTAGGACGCTTTTTTACATTGGTGGGTCGTGCAGGATGACTCACTTCGCTCGCCCTTCGGGCCGTCGCCGCGAGCGGCTCCGTTGTTTCGCTGCGCTCAACTCGAACCTGCTGCAGGTTCGAATCTTTGAATATCCCAGATAGCAAAAAAGCGCCTTTAGGGCGCTTTTTTACATTGGTGGGTCGTGCAGGATGACTCGCTTCGCTCGCCCTTCGGGCCGTCGCCGCAAGCGGCTCCGTTGTTTCGCTACGCTCAACTCGAACCTGCTGCAGGTTCGAATCTTTGAATATCCCAGATAGCAAAAAAGCGCCTTTAGGGCGCTTTTTTACATTGGTGGGTCGTGCAGGATGACTCGCTTCGCTCGCCCTTCGGGCCGTCGCCGCAAGCGGCTCCGTTGTTTCGCTACGCTCAACTCGAACCTGCTGCAGGTTCGAATCTTTGAATATCCCAGATAGCAAAAAAGCGCCTTTAGGGCGCTTTTTTTACATTGGTGGGTCGTGCAGGATTCGAACCTGCGACCAATTGATTAAAAGTCAACTGCTCTACCAACTGAGCTAACGACC